>JAGAHK010000111.1 GCA_017627115.1 Bacillota bacterium
AGCCGACACCATGGTAGCCGTAGGAACCGTCATCTGTTGAGATATAAAGATTATCGGCAACAGCTTTCATCTCGTCTTCGAGGATGATAAGGTCTTTCGATCTTGCACCGATGATAACATCAGCCTTGATGCCTTTTTCTTTAAGATACTTTACCTGGGGATAAACAGGTGCTGCGCCGACACCGCCGGCAACAAAAATTATTTTCTTTGCGGCAAGTTCTTCGTCGCTCATTTCACAAAGATCGCTCGGTCTGCCGAGAGGTCCTACAAAGTCTGAAACACAATCGCCTTCGTTGAACTGCATAAGTTCCATTGTGGATTTGCCCACAGCCTGGGCTACTATAGTGACCGTACCTGCCTCTCTGTCATAGTCACATACGGTAAGGGGTATTCTTTCGCCTTTGTCGGTAGTCTTTATAATAATAAACTGACCCGGCATAGCGGATTTTGCAACACGCGGTGCTTCGATATCCATAAGATATGTGACATCCGTAAGCATACGTTTTTTCACGATTTTGTACATATAAATACTTTCCTCCTTAAAGATTGCATAAATTACCGTTAAATATTATACTACAAAAACGTTGCACAATACAATTGTTTTTTTTATGAAAATAAAAAATTTTTTTAACAATCTATTGTATATTTTTTTAAAAGGTGGTATTATATATATTAGAAAAGTGTTGTCAAAGAAAACAGTTTTTATTTATTACTTCAAACGAGGTGCACTATGGCAAAAAACGAACCAAAGAAAATAACGATACGCCGACGCTTTAAACGCGGACGAACCAGTCTGTTCCCGTTGTTTTTTATCTTTGTATGCGTAATATGTGTGGTTGCAGGCATAAAAAGCTATAATTTCGGTTATGCTTTTGCGCTTGACAATTTTATTGAAAAGGATGATTCTGACGGAGAGTCTACGTATTCTCCCAACGAGATCATAATTCAGGCAAAGGAAAAAATGATAGGCGCGGATATTGACGGTGTTATTAAAAATATTGAGGGTGATACGGTAACTTTTGTTAATCTTAAAGCAAACGAGACAGTTATCCTTAAAGCAACAAAGGATACCAACTATCCGGGCACAAATTCACTTGACGACTATTTTATAGGTGATGTTGTGACCTTTGTTTATGATAAGGAAAACCATCTTACCGATATCAAAAAGTGCGAGAATGCTTGGTCGTTTTCCGATGTCGGTCTTGTTGTGAATACTTCTGCAAAGCTTGTTAAGTTCGGCGATAATGCGCTTACATACAAGGACAAGGCATTCAAGTATTCGGCAGATATTACGACGGTTCGCTACAAAAACGATTATTCTACTCTTGCAAGTATCGACCCGTCGGACTATGTAACATTAAAGGGTTATAAAAGCGATACAAATAATAAGGTCTATTCCATAACCATAGACAAGAGCCACGGCGATCTCCAATTTCTTAATTACACTAATATAGACAGTCCGCAGTTCATACTCAACGGACAGACTATTTCGCTTGCGAATACCGATACTTTCAAGGTAACGGAGGGTAAACATACAATTCAGGTAATAAGCCCTATCTGCGAGGAATTTACAAAAGATGTTCTTATCATGCCGGGTGAGGTATGTAAAGTCGATCTTTCAAATATGCAGATAAAGACAGGTCTTTTGACTGTCAGCCCGAATGTTGCGGGTATAAAATTCTTTGTTGAGGGAAAGGAATATCCTCTTTCGGAGCCTATCCTGCTCAATTACGGCAAGCATAATGTTCAGGCTACAAAGGACGGATATGAGCCTTTTAACGGCACTGTGACAATAAATGCCGATACCAATACCCTTGATATAGATATGGAAAGACATATTCCAAAGGGCAAAATAAGTGTTGACTCCGATCCCGCGGGTGCGAGCATTTATGTTGACGGCAGCTTTATAGGCACAACTCCGCTGACTTATAATGCAACTCTCGGAAATCATACGATACTTGCAAAGAAAAACGAGTATATAGAGGCTTCCAAAAGTGTTTATATCGGTTCGGAAGGCGAGCAGACATCGGCGTATTTTGATTTGATGCCCGTTGTAAGCAGATTTGTTGATAATGATTAAAACAGAATAAAAAGGCAGTTCCTTTTTGGAGAATGCCTGCGAAAAAAGGATGTGGAAAACCGCATCCTTTTTTTGATATAAGTTAAAACTATAACAAGGTATAAAATTTAGGGATAACCATTCAACAAATTTCCTATTGACTTAATGGGAATAAGTGTTTATAA
>JAGAHK010000112.1 GCA_017627115.1 Bacillota bacterium
ATCCGATCCTGCCTCCGCTGAAAAAAATGGTATTATATGCTTCAGCCGACTGATGTATCACAGTCTCGAACTGTTTTTTCATACCTATCGGAGAGCAGCCGCCATGAATATATCCTGTCAGCGGCAGAAGTTCCTTTGACTTTATCATTGCTACAGACTTTTCTCCGACTGCCTTTGCAGCTTTTTTCAGGTCAAGTTCTTCTGCAACAGGCACCATGAAAACATAGTTTTTTCCGGATTTTCCCACTGTAACAAGAGTTTTGAAAACTCTCTCCATAGGCTGACCCATTGCTGAGGCTATCTCAGCACCGCTGGTATACTCGCCTTCAAATGTATACTCGGTATACTTTATCTTAGCTGCATCAAGCACCCTCATAACATTTGTTTTCTGCATTTTCTTTGCCATAATGACCTCACACATTAGCAGGGAGACCGTTTACAGATACGTTATCATCCAAAGCGATAACAAGACATTTTCTGCCGCCTATCTCCTGAGTCTGAACCTTATCAACACTGTCTTTTCCAATATTCACAGTTATACCTTCGACCTCAACCACCGTTTTACGGTCAATAAGATTTGCGGCTGTGAGAGGCTTGTTATCAGTGGCATTTTCAAATACTTTTGAAACATGTTCGAGCTTATCCTGAGATACACCGCATTCCCATAATATAGAATTGAGCTTGCCTGCGTCTACCTGTGCCGGCTCGGTCTCATGAGTATAGGAATCAACATACTCTGTCAGTTTTTCATTGACATTTGTGATGAGCTCATAATCAAGTTCTTCACCTACCACATTTGAAAGGATCTTCTGGAATGTCTGTTTTTCAGACGGAGCAGTCATTACAAATTCACAGCCAAGGAAGTTCTCAACCACTGTGGTATTTGGCTTTTTGAAATTCTTTGAATAGTACATCACAGAGTTGACATCAGGTGCCCGTTCCGAAAATACCGGATACAGAAATCCATCAGTAGGCATACCTACGATCCTGTCACAGGTAGTCTTTTTCTCGATCTTACAGTTTTCATCACTGTATATCAATCCGTCAAAACGCAGATCAACAGGACAGATAGCAGTGATCACAAAATTGTAATCAAGTTCTGCATCATCATCCTCAAGGTCATCATTCTTATTCTTTTTCAGAACAGAATATGTACAATGAGCCGAGAAAACCGCAAAAGTCGAAATATACTCAACATTTTCAGCTATTCTCTTTAAAAACTTTTCATTTACCTCATCATCTGCAAGCTTTGAACACAGCAGATCATACATAAACTTCTGTGAACCGCCGTCATCATACTGTTCCTTAGGGAAAGCATACTCTTTAAGATTTTTTCCAAGAGTTCCGGAAAGAGTCTTTCTGAGTATTTCCATTATAAGCTCAGCCTCTTCGCTGTTCATAAGATTGTAAAGCACAGTATCTTTGTATACAATATTCTTTTCAGCGTCGATAAAAGCACTAAGTACTTTTCCGACGGTAAAAAATCCACTATCATCAGAGAAATTCTTCTTTATCTCAGCAATTTCTTTCTTATTCATAATATTCCCCCTGTTATATAAAGTTCACACATTATATATTATATCACATAACAGCCTTGTTTTCAATACGCACTGTCAAACTCAAAATGTAAATTTTTTAGGGGATAAAAAAAGCAGCACTGCCATAGCAGCGCCGCCATTTTTGTCATCAGAGAGTAAACATTATCTGGTTAAGTATGCTTTCAAGCATTTCCTGTCTGCCCGAACCGAGGGAATCAGTTACTTCACCCTTTTCAAGAGCATACTTCTCAAGGTCAGCCATTGTCGCCTTGCCGTCGATGATATCCTTGCCGATACCGCTGTTCCAGCTTGAATACCTGTCTTCAACGAATTTATCGATCCTTCCGTCTTCAATGAGCTTTACAGCTGCTCTGAGTCCGAAAGCAAAAGTATCCATACCTGCAATATAGCTGTAGAATATATCTTCGGGAGTAAAACTTCCTCTGCGTGCCTTTGCATCAAAGTTCAAGCCGCCGTTTGTAAAGCCGCCTGCCTTGAGCACTTCATACATACAAAGTACCGCATCATATGCGTTTGTCGGGAACTGGTCGGTATCCCAGCCCAGAAGCGCATCGCCCTGATTGGCGTCTATCGAACCGAAGAAGCCGTTATCTCTTGCCACTCTAAGCTCATGCTGGAATGTATGCTGAGCAAGAGTTGCGTGGTTAGCCTCGATATTCATCTTGAAATCCTTATCAAGGCCGTATTTTCTCAAAAAGCCCAGAACAGTTGCGCTGTCAAAATCATACTGGTGTTTTGTCGGTTCTTTCGGTTTTGGCTCGATATAAAAATCGCCGTCAAAACCGATACTTCTGCCGTAATCGACAGCCATGTGCATAAGGCGCGCCATATTGTCAAGTTCAAGCGACATATCGGTATTTAAAAGGGTCTCATAGCCCTCTCTGCCGCCCCAGAAAACATAGCCCTTGCCGCCGAGTTTAACGGTCGCTTCAATCGCATTTTTTATCTGTGAAGCCGCATAGGCAAAACTATGTGCATTGCATGACGTGCCTGCGCCGTGCATATAGCGTGGGTTATTGAAGCAATTTGCCGTCGCCCACAAAAGCTTTATGCCCGTTTCTTTCATCTTAGTTTCGATGTATTCCACAATTTCCCAAAAATTCTTCTTCGTTTCCGCAAAAGTCGCACCCTCGGGCGCAATATCCGCATCATGGAAACAGAAATATTCAATGCCAAGCTTTGTCATAAATTCAAAACCCGCATCAACTTTTGCGCGTGCGATCTCCATTGGGTCGGTAAGACCGCCGTAAGTCCTGTCCATTGTTGTTGTACCGAACGGATCGGCACCGCCCGCACAAAGTGTGTGCCACCAGCTCATGGCAAATTTAAGGTGGTCTTTCATGGGCTTGCCGTCAATTATCCTGTTGGCATCATAATATTTGAAAGCAAACGGATTTTTTGAGTTTTTACCCTCGTATTTTACTTTTTGTACCATAGGAAAATATTCTTTCATAGCGTATACCTCTCTTTATTATTTTTTGTCTTTCCAACTGAATTTTTCCGCTGCCGACTGACCGCCCTCGTAAACCACATCGGAAAATTTTGCGGTATTAAGGTTATCGAGTTTATTATTGACCTTGTTTCCGTCAACAGCTATGCCCATATACACTCTCTCGCCCATTTTAACCGTGCGTTTTGCAAGTTCTTCCCACTCCTTGCCGTCTTTTGATGTGTAGGAGATAAAGGTATCGCCCTCACGTCTTAATTTCACATAATAGCCTAAAAATTCGCCCTTATCCTTGAACGGGATATCATTTTTAAGCGCAACATTTGCGGCCTTTGCCTTGTCAAGGCTGTCAAGGTCTTCGGCTATTTGGTCGAATACGCCGCCCGTTGTATAACGTCCTACCATGTATATGCCGAAAGCATTTCTGTAATATGTGGTCGATTTACCTGTCTTCGGGTCTGTTTCTTTCCATTCGTAAGGCTTGGTATGCGAAAGGCCGAGCGCTATAGTCTTTGCATCGGAATTAAGGCTATCGCGTATCATAAGACCCGAAAAGGCAT
>JAGAHK010000113.1 GCA_017627115.1 Bacillota bacterium
AAAAACTCAAAAAAATAAAAACATTTACAACATAATTTTTTTATGCTATACTATAAGATAGAATAATTATGTGCATTAATATAAATAAGGGAGGTTTGACTTATGGAAACCGAGAAAAACGAAAAAAAGGGTGCTGTACAAATATCGGAAGAAGTTATTGCGGTCATAGCTGCAACAGCCGCTAAAGAAGTAGATGGTGTTGCAAAACTCGTGCCGATAACAAGCGGTCTTTTATTCGGTAAAAAACAGAGCAAAACAAAAGGCATTGAACTTGATATAACCGATAATGAGGTGAATTTCAATGTCAGTATCATGGCTCTTTATAACTATAAATTGCGCGAAGTTGCACAAAAAGTGCAGAATAATATAAAAGATGCGGTCGAAACCATGACAGGGCTTAAAACTAACGTGATAAACATCATTATTGTGGATATTGAGTTCGGTGATGCCGCACCGGCTGCGGAATAAGGAGAACAGAAATGAGCAGAAAAACGGCAAGGAAACATATTCTTAATATTATTTTTCAGGCGGAGTTTGATGTCGATACGGCTATCGAACAGATAAGTGCAGCTTATGATAAAGAATACAGGTTTACTGAAGATGTTTCGGATGATTATGTAAGTGACGAAAAGCTTGTTAAAATGGATGACGACAGAATAAAAAAACTGCGCACCATGCACAATGCCGATAAAAAATTTATACTTGAAGAAGCAAAGGGCATTACGGAAAATAAAGAAAAGATAGATGAAATAATAGCATCCGGGCTTGAGAACTGGAATATAGAACGTCTGTCTAAAGTCGATCTTTCAATACTGCGAATAGCTGTATATGAGATAGTTTTTTCGGATGATATCCCCAATGCGGTAGCTGCGAGCGAGGCTGTACAGCTTGCGGCCATGTTCAGTGAGGACAAAGCACCGAAGTTTATAAACGGCGTTTTGGGAAATGTGATAAAAAAGGTGGAAAATGCAGGTTAATGTATACACGGTCTCACAGATAAACGGTTACATAAAAAGAGTATTTGAAAATGATGTTTTTCTTTCCGATCTGTATATCGAAGGCGAAATATCCAATTTCAAACCACATTCAAGCGGACATCTTTATTTCAGTTTAAAGGATAAAACAGGCAGCGTTGACTGTGTTATGTTCCGCAGTGATGCTTTCGGGCTTTCGTTCGTGCCCGAAAACGGCATGGGCGTGCTTGTGAGGGGCAGGGTATCGCTCTATGAAAAAACGGGCAGATATCAGCTCTATGTAAGCTATATGCAGCCACAGGGCATGGGGATGCTCCATATTGCTTTTGAACAGCTTAAAGCTAAATTGCAGGCGGAAGGCTTGTTTGATATGGCTTTCAAAAAGCCCATACCCGAATTTCCCGAGACTGTAGCGGTCATAACAAGCCCCACGGGTGCAGCTGTGCGCGATATTATAAAAGTTGCACGGCACAGAAATCCGTCTGTCAGGCTTGTTATAGTTCCCGTGCTTGTACAGGGCGAAAATGCAGCGGCGGATATAGCACGCGGCATTGAAAAGGTCAACCGTTGGGGCGGTGCAGATACAATAATTGTCGGCCGCGGCGGCGGTTCGGCAGAAGATTTGTGGGCGTTTAACGAAGAAATAGTTGCAAGAGCGATCTTTGCCTCGGATATCCCCATTATATCTGCGGTCGGCCATGAGGTCGATTTCACCATTGCCGATTTTGTTGCGGATATGAGAGCGGCTACTCCGTCAAATGCTGCCGAAATAGCGGTTCCTGCATCACAGCCTTTGGATAAGCGCAACAAGACAGCATATGAAAGGATAAACAATGCAATGGCGGTCAGACTTTCCAATGTCGGTATGCGGCTTTCTCATGCAATGAGCAGACCCGGCATGCGGCGTCCGCTTGACAGGATATACAATTTGCAGCTATATCTTGAAAATATGCTTGAAAACATAGAGAAAAAAACTGTCGGTGATATGGAACTGAAAAGCGCACGCTTTGAGAAAAGCTTGTTTGCCGTAGAAAGCCTTTCACCGCTGAATGTTGTGAAGAGGGGTTATATGCTTGCTTTTGACAAAAAAGATAAGCTTATAACAAATATAGATGATGTAAAAGTTGATGATGTTATTGCTCTTGAAGCCAAAGGCGGCAGGATAAGCGCCGAAGTTAAGGCAATAGAGCACGGAGGAAAATATGGCAGCTAAAAAACAGAGTTTTGAAGAAGCACTTGCAAGGCTTGAAGAGATAGCGGCGCTTATGGACAGCAGCGAAACAGGTCTTGAAGAGAGCGTAAAGCTTTATAAAGAAGGTGTTGCGCTTTCTGCGGACTGCGCAAAAAAGCTTACAAAGGCGCGTCAGGAAGTTACCGAACTTAAAGAGACTGCCGACGGCGTTTTTAAAATGATAGATTTTGATACCGAGGAGTGAGTGATTTGAGCGATACAAAAACGCTTATTGAGAATATAAACAAGGCGCTTTCGGATTATCTTGAACCAAGATACCCCGAAAAAATATATGAGGCTATGGGCTACAGCGTTATGGCAGGCGGCAAAAGACTGCGCCCTGTACTTGTTTTGCTTGCGTGCCGTGCGGCAGGCGGCAAAGATGAAGATGCAATGCCCTTTGCCTGTGCTATGGAAATGATACATACTTATTCGCTTATACATGACGATCTGCCCGCTATGGATAATGATGATCTTCGCAGGGGCAGACCTACCTGTCATAAACAGTTTGACGAGGCCACGGCTATTCTTGCAGGCGACTGTCTCCTTGGCTACGCTTTTGAGACTATGCTTGATAAGGCAAGCGAAGATTTTGACAAAAAATATGTCAAAGCGATGAAAGTGATAGCACAATTGAGCGGTACAAAGGGAATGCTTGTGGGTCAGGTCGTTGACGTTGACAGCGAGGGCAAGAAAATAAGCGCCGAAACGCTTGAATATATACACCGCAACAAAACAGGCGGTCTTATCAAGGCTGCACTTATGGCGGGAGGTATTATAGGCGGCGCAGATGAGGATACCGTAAATCTTTTGGAAAGCATTGGCGAGGATGTTGGTCTTGCATTCCAGATAAAGGATGATATACTTGATGTGACAAGCACGGCGGAAGTGCTTGGCAAACCGATATTAAGCGATGAAAAGAACGAAAAGGTGACATATGTTTCTCTTTACGGTCTTGAAAAGGCACAGCAGGAATATCTGCGAATAACAAATTCCGCACTTGAAAATACAAAAAAACTCGGCGAGGCGGCAAAACCTCTGTATGACTATATCGCAAGCCTGACCGACAGAATAAAATAGGTATATTTTTATGGTTTATTTACAGCAGTTTTTCAGTAATAAAATAATCGGCATTTCGGCGCTTGCATGGCTTATAGCACAGATAATAAAAATAATAATCGACCTTATACGTACAAAGTCGCTTGATTGGAAACTTATTACATCATCGGGCGGTATGCCGAGTTCTCACAGCTCTTTTGTGACAAGTCTTGCAACTTCAATAGGGCTTACGCAGGGATTTGACAGTTCGCAGTTTGCAATAACCTTCGTCCTTTGTATGGTGGTCATGTACGATGCCGCAGGTGTAAGGCGCGCGGCAGGCAAACAGGCTGCGGTCATCAACGATATTGCCGATATACTCGAAAACTACGGTTTTCGTATGGACGAAAATCTGAAAGAACTTCTCGGACATACTCCTGTGGAAGTTGCGGCAGGCGCAGCTCTGGGTATTGTTTTATCGGTGGCAATGAATTTATTATGATACTTTTTAGATAGAATAAATTAGGAAAAGAGGGATATTCCATGGGATATCTTGATAAAATTAATTCTCCCAAAGACCTGAAAAAACTTGATCTTAAACAACTTGGACTGCTTGCGGATGAAATACGCGAATTTCTTGTAAACAGCGTGGCACAGACGGGCGGACATCTTTCGTCAAATCTCGGCGTTGTCGAGCTTACACTTGCACTTCATTATTGTTTCAATTGCCCGCGCGACAAGTTTGTTTGGGATGTGGGACATCAGGCTTATGTACATAAATTGCTGACAGGCAGAAAAGAAGATTTTAAAACTTTGCGCCGTTTTGGCGGTATGAGCGGTTTTCCGCGTCCGTCGGAAAGTGAGTATGATGCGTTTACGGCAGGGCACAGTTCTACGTCGGTATCGGCTGCACTCGGCATTGCAAATGCACGCGATATGCGCGGTGAAAGCTATAATGTCGTGGCAGTGCTCGGCGACGGAGCAATGTCGGGCGGTATGGTTTATGAGGCTCTCAATAACGCAGGTCAGCTAAAAACAAAAATGCTTGTGGTCCTCAACGATAACCAGATGTCCATATCCGCAAATGTCGGAGCAATGAGCAATTATCTTACCCAATTGCGCATTGCCCCGAAGTATATGTCGGCGAAGAATGATGTTAAGAAAACGCTTAGCAAAGTTCCCGTAATAGGCAGCGGTATGTCAAACTTTATCGGACGAACAAAAGAGGGTATCAAGCATACCATTTTGCCGAATGTTATGTTTGAGCAGCTTGGCATGACTTATGTCGGCCCTGTTGACGGACATGATATAAAACTTATGGTACAGCTGATAAATCAGATAAAAAAGATTGACGAGCCTGTTTTGCTGCACGTTGTTACAAAAAAAGGCAAGGGATATGCACCTGCGGAAGAAAACCCGAGCAAGTTCCACGGCATTGGCAAATTTGACCCGAAAACGGGAGAATTGCTTGTAAAAAACAGTGCCATGACCTATTCAAAGGTCTTTGGAAAAAAACTTGTACAGCTTGCCGCAAAGCATAAGGAGATCTGCGCGGTAACGGCGGCTATGCCTTCGGGTACGGGTCTCGACCAGTTTGCGGCAGAATATCCAAAGCGTTTTTTTGATGTCGGCATTGCGGAAGAACACGCAGTCACGTTCTGCGGCGGCCTTGCAAAAGGCGGCTGTCTGCCTGTATTTGCGGTATACTCCACATTTTTGCAGCGCGGCTATGATCAGCTTATCCACGATATTTGTATACAGGAACTGCCTTTTATTCTTGCAATAGACAGGGCAGGCATTGTAGGTGATGACGGTGAGACTCATCAGGGTATATTCGATATATCTTTTTTGAATACTATACCGAATATGACCGTAATGGCACCCAAAAACCGCAAAGAACTCGAAGATATGCTTGAATTCGCGGTAGAAGCAAAACGTCCGATAGCAATAAGATATCCGCGCGGCAAGGCATCGGAAATATATGTGGATATTTGTTCGCCTGTGGAATACGGTAAAAGCGAGACGATCTTCAAGGGTAAAGATATTGCTTTAGTTAGTTTCGGCGCAGCTGTTGAAGAAGCTGCCGCTGCTTATGATATGCTTAAAGCCGACGGCATTGAGCCAACGCTTATAAATGCAAGGTTTTCTTCTCCTGTTGATATTAAAATGGCTGAAGATCTTTATAAAAATTATAAATATGTATTTACGATAGAAGATAATGTACTGCGCGGCGGCTTTGGTTCCGTTATTGCCCAGACCTTTGAA
>JAGAHK010000114.1 GCA_017627115.1 Bacillota bacterium
CGATACGCGCGACAAGCGCGTAGAGGCTCAACGACACAGGTTGGACGGCTTAGCCGCCATCCAACCCATTAGGCTGAACATAGCAAACAGAGCCGTTAAGCAAATGCGCAAAATTATTTTTGGTATCCTTAAATCAGCGTTTTCTTAGAAATAATTATTATGGATTACAGTAAAGTACATTTTTAAAAGTCGTCTACTATATATTATATTGACTTTTATGTTCTTTCGGGAGGTTAAGATAAAATGGAATACACCACAACAGAAAAAATCCTTGGTGTAATTACCGACTATAAAAATTCTCTATATACGCTTCAGCATGGACACAGCACCACAGATATAGACCAGGAGCAGTTTGTGCTTCTTCTGAGTGCGGCTGCGGCGTGCCGTAAATGGCCGATGCTTGGCAACCCCATGCCTTTTGACAGGCTTTACTACTGTCAGCACACAGACGAGAAAGAGCGCACGGCAGAATGGCTGAAAAACACCTATAATGTGGAGGATTGGCCCTCACTGGAAGCCGCCTGCCGCAAAAATTTCAACCTGCATGATGAATACCGTGCTTTTTGGGCTGAATGGAACAATATGACAGCCTTTGTGGATACCACACACGACCCTGCAATGCTTTTCAAGCTGAAACGCTGCAATGTTTACGCAAGAAAGTATATTTCCATCATAGGCGAGGGCGGTTTCTTTGCATACGACTGCAACGAAAGAATAGGTCTTGCGCGCCTTGCGCTTGCCTGCGGCATAATCACCGAGGAGCAGTTCTGGTACACTGTTTTGCCGTATGCCAAAAAGGCATCCACGCTCTACTCGAATTGGACGGAATACGGCATGAGCTATCTTGTCGGTTTTCTTTACCATACATACCAGCAGCGCAATTGCAGCGAGGAGATATCGCCGCAGTTCAAAGTTGCTTTCGGCATAACACAGTATCTGTTCGACAACCATTGGTCGGGCAAGTCATGGTTTATTTTCTCTACGGAATACGCACTTGACAAAAGCCAGATGAAGCAGCTTATAAATTGGGAGGGTCCCGACAGCTGCATTGCCACAAACCGCATTACAGTCGATCATTTCCCTGTCGGATATATGCAGAGGGATGTTCCCGACTCCAATTTCAACGACAGCGGCTGGCGTTTTTATCAGGGTATGGAAGATGATGAATATGCCTGCGATCTGAACAATTCGGGTATGCACAGTCTTAACGATATATGCAATTATGACCCTGCCATCATCCCCTATCTTAACTCCCCTGTCGGCACAAGTTTAAGGCGCACTCCGAACGGTACATTTGAAGTGGTCTATGAAAATATGCTTAATTGAATTATAAACAGCAAAAAGGCTGTCACATTTATATGCGGCAGCCTTGTTTTTATTCAAACAGAGTTTTATCCGAAGCATTTATCTATATCGGCAACTATATTTTTATCTATCTCGTTATTATCCGCCATTTCTTCCATTATCTCAATGGCTTTTTTATGTGATATAGGCGCTTTGTACGGTCTTGGCTCGGTCAATGCCTGATAGATGTCAAGGCACGCCATAAGTCTGTCCTCAAGCGTGAGTTCATCTGCGGAAAGTCCGCGCGGATAGCCCCTGCCGTTGAGTTTTTCGTGATGATTTGATGCCCAGCGCGTTATATCCTCAAAACCCTCTATCTTGCTCAATATCTCGTATGTAGCCGCAGCGTGGGTCTTTATGTTCGCAAACTCGTTATCGTCCAGCTTGCCGCGTTTTTCAAGAATATCGTTCTGTATGATAAGCTTGCCTATATCGTGCAAAGCGGCAGAGAGGTAGAACCTGATACTCTTGTCCGCATCAAAGCCGTAAAACTTCGTCATAACATCGGCTTTTTCCGCCGCACCTATGCAGTGTGTGCGTGTGAAAGACGATTTACAGTCCACAATACCCGCAAAAAAGACGGCAATATCATGTATCTGCTCATCGGTGTAATCCTTTTCGCCCACACCCGTCATATCACGCAGCAGTTTTTCCGCACCGTACTGCTGAAATCTTAAAAAATCCTCGA
The DNA here is from genome assembly GCA_017627115.1 of Bacillota bacterium. GTDB lineage: Bacteria > Bacillota > Clostridia > Lachnospirales > CAG-274 > RGIG4310. The sequence continues at coordinate 2,033 of JAGAHK010000114.1, forward strand.
ATTTTATACCTTTTTTGAAAAGTTCCACACTCTCTTTTGAGAACATTTTGCCAGAAAGCGAGCATATCTTCTCATACATCCCCTCAAACTCACGTTCGGTCAGCGTGTTTATGTTCCAGATAACGTCTATGGTGTCCGCAAGATGCACGATCTGCGATTTAAAATTGGTCTCGGCGGCAGTTTTTTTGAAAGGTCCCGTTCCGTCCGCATTTTCATGGTGGTAGAGTATAACATTTTTAACATCCGTGCCGAAAGGGATAAGCGCGATATTGCGCTCGCCTGCCGCAGAATGACGGCTTCCGCTGATAAAGCATATATAATCGTCGCCGTTAAGGAGGTCTGCGCGCTTTTTCAGCTCATACACATCAACAACATTGCCCGCACTGAATTCCTCGCGTGCATATTCGGTAAAAGCGTTGTCGTGCAGCATAGCAACACAGGCAAGGTCGGAGAGCTCCTCGCCCTCAAAGCCTGCGGCAATGCCCATAAGCGCAGTCATATAAGCAACGTGCTTGCCGTGATCGGATTGCACACCCGTCATTTCATGCTCGACAATATCCAAAGCCTCGGAAAGCGAAAAAAGCATATCGGTAAGGTTAAGTTTCATTCTATCACCCCTTTTTGTAAATACAAGAAAAGTATAACATAAAATCAAAATTATTTCAATAGAGTTGATTTTATTTTTAGATATGTGATTCACAAGTGACGAAATGTATGTGCACGCCCGGAGCTTGTGTTCCGTTCTGAAAAAATGCGATAAAAATTTTGTTGACTTGCTGCTTAAACAATGCTATAATTATATTACAAAAAAGGAACACCACCTCAGATTTTTTTGGGGGCACCATCCGCTGTTTTTCTCAATCAGTGATGTTCCCAA
>JAGAHK010000115.1 GCA_017627115.1 Bacillota bacterium
CAGAATAAAAACTTGTTTATCCCTTTTTCTATAAGCATATTTTTCTCCTTATATCAGTGATAACTTCTTTAATTCAACTATCTGATCCCGCAATTCGGCTGCTTTTTCAAAATTAAGCTCCGCTGCTTCGCGTTTCATAACTATTGTTAGTTTTTCTATTGCTTTCAGAAGTTCCTGTCTTGACATGGATTCGGGGTCTTTTTCAAGGAGCATAGATGTGCGCTTATGTTCCTCGGTCTGCGTGATATGGATAATATCGTGGACTTTCTTGACTATAGTCTGCGGAACGATACCGTGAAGTTCGTTATATTCCTCCTGGATATTGCGTCTTCTGTTAGTCTCCGAAATTGCTTTACGCATGGAATCGGTCATAGTATCGGCATACATTATAACATGACCGTGAACATTACGCGCCGCACGTCCTATAGTTTGTATAAGAGAAGTCTCCGAGCGCAAAAATCCCTCTTTGTCGGCATCAAGTATGGCAATAAGGCTGACTTCGGGAATGTCAAGACCTTCGCGCAGAAGGTTTATGCCGACAAGCACGTCAAATACGTCCATACGCAGATCACGTATTATCTCAAGTCTTTCGAGAGTATCAATATCACTGTGCAGATATTTTACCCTTATGCCCGCTTCGCGAAGATAATCGGTCAGGTCTTCCGCCATTTTCTTGGTAAGCGTGGTAACAAGTACCTTTTCTTTATTTGCCGTCGTTTTGTTTATCTCCGCTATAAGGTCGTCTATCTGACCGTTTACGGGTCGTATTGTTACTTCGGGATCAAGCAGACCCGTAGGGCGGATGATTTGTTCGACAGTCTGTTCGCTGTGGGCTTTTTCGTATTTATTTGGTGTGGCCGAAACAAAGAGCATTTGGTTAATTTTCCCCTCAAACTCTGTAAATTTGAGTGGTCTGTTGTCCAAAGCGGACGGCAGACGAAAGCCGAATTCGACAAGAGTTGTTTTTCGCGAACGGTCACCCTCGTACATGCCGCCCACCTGCGGTATGGTAACATGAGACTCATCAACCATGATAAGCAGGTCTTTCGGAAAATAATCAATAAGTGTATGCGGCATACTTCCCGGTGCACGTCCGTCAAGATGTCGCGAATAGTTTTCAATGCCCGAACAGAAACCCATTTCCTGTATCATTTCCATATCGTAATTTGTACGCTGTTCAAGACGCTGTGCTTCAAGTAGTTTGTCCTGACTTTTCAACTCGGCAACACGCTGTTCAAGTTCTTGTCCAATATCGCGCAGGGCACGAAGGATATTGTCGCGGTCGCTTACATAATGTGATGCGGGGAAAATGGCAATATGATTCAGTGTGCTCAAAACCTTGCCTGTAAGACTGTCTATTTCTGAAATACGGTCTATCTCATCACCGAAAAACTCTATCCTTATCGCAACATCACTGCTGCTTACGGGGAATACCTCGACCGTATCGCCGCGCACACGGAAAGTGCCGCGGACAAAATTCAGATCATTGCGGTCATACTGTATTTCCACAAGTTTTTTCAATACCTCATCACGCGGATATTCCATACCCGGACGAATAGAAAGGGTCATATTTTTATAGTCGATCGGCGCACCGAGACCGTAAATGCAGCTTACACTGGCAACAATAAGCACATCTCTGCGTTCAAAAAGGGCTGCTGTTGCCGAATGCCGCAGTTTATCTATCTCTTCATTAACGGCGCTGTCTTTTTCTATATAAGTATCGGACTGCGGAACGTAAGCCTCGGGCTGATAATAATCGTAATACGAAACAAAGTATTCAACGGCATTATCGGGAAAAAACTCCTTGAATTCGTTATAAAGCTGTGCCGCAAGTGTCTTGTTGTGTGCAATAACAAGAGTAGGGCGGTTAAGCTTTTCTATTATATGTGCCATTGTAAACGTTTTTCCGCTGCCTGTGACCCCAAGCAGTGTCTGAAACTTTTTTCCTTCTTCAAAGCCCTTTACAAGCTTCTCAATAGCCTGAGGCTGGTCGCCTGTCGGCGTATAATCCGAAACTACTTTAAAATCTGCCATAATTATTCTCCTTATTTAAGTAAATATCGGTTTTAGACCCGATCTACACCAATTTTTTCACTTCTTGCATAATAAAACAGATACTGTTGTGCAAATCCCGCGTATTTTCCCCATTTTTCGGCTGCAAAACGGCTTATCTCTTCTTTAGGTATATCTTTTCCGTCAAAATACAAAAGTTCTGTCACCCGTTTTACCCACACATCTACGGGATACATATCGCGTTTACCCAGCGAAAACAACAAAACGCAGTCGGCAACTTTCGGCCCTACGCCCTTTATCTTCAAAAGTTCTTTCTTTGCAGCTTCCGCAGGCATATTGTACAGTGAATGGAGATCTATTTCATTATTCTTCAGCTTTTCAACACAATCACATAAATATTTTGCACGAAAACCTGTCCCTATAGCCATATAATCATCATTGCAAACAGGTATAAGCGCAGCAAGATCGGGGAAAAAACTGTCTTCATCATTGTAAGCGTTTCCGTATGCTTTTGAAAGCCTTGATATTATGCCTTTTATTCGCGGTATATTATTATTCTGTGATATTATAAAAGAAATGAGTGTTTCAAAAGGCTCTTGATTAAGAAGTCTGATCCCGCCCGCATATTCAACGGCTTTTTGCATTATTGGGTCATCTTTTGATATGATCTTCTTGATCTCGGCATAATCCGTACCCAGGTCAAAATAGTTGAACCAAAGCTCTTTGAACTCTTCTTCCGTACAAGGCGATAAAAAAATGGTCTCACCGTTTTGCTCAATATCAAGAACTTTATTCAATGCTATGATGCGGTATTTGTTTTCGCCTGTTTTATTAAAGCGGAAGCATTGACCGCATTCGAGTATCTCCTGTATATTAAAGCTGTCAGCTTCCGTTATTTTCACAATATTGTCATAAAATGCATATTTCATAATTTTCTCCTTTTATATTCGGTAAAAATGTGTTATAATCAAATTATCACTTATGAAATGAGGCGGTAATATGAAAGAAAAAATATATACCATACCTGTAAACGACGGTTTTGAAAAAGGCGGCGAATGTCCGTTTTGCAATATGTATCAGCAGCTTGAGAAAGATGCTGTGGACTATATGCTCGGTCCGTCATATATGGAAGACGATATACGCATGGAGACCAATAAAACAGGTTTTTGTAAAAAGCATTACAAGCACCTCTATATCCAGCAGAATCG
>JAGAHK010000116.1 GCA_017627115.1 Bacillota bacterium
AATCTTCAAGCCACTGTATGCTCTCTATATCAAGGTGATTGGTCGGCTCGTCCAAAAGCAAAAGATCGGGAGCGCTCAAAAGAAGCTTGCCCAGAGCAATACGTGTCTTCTGTCCGCCCGATAGAGTATTTATCTGCTGATAAAATTCGTCTTCCGAAAAACCGAGACCCTTTATAACACCGCGTATCCTGCTTTGGTATTCGTATCCGTTTCGCTGTTCCATTTCATGTGTCAGTGCGGAGTACTCGTACATTATGTTCTCAAGTTCATCTCCCGAAAGCCCCGACATTTTCTCTTCAAGCAGACGCATTTTATTTTCAATTGCGATGATCTCGTCAAAAACGGTCAGCAGTTCTTCATATATCGTTTTTTCACTGTCTATTTCAAGACTTTGTGAAAAATAGCCCACCTTTGCAAGTTTGGGAAGAAATATCTCACCCGTATCAACGGAAAGTTCACCTGTGATCATCTTGAAAAGGGTCGATTTGCCGGCACCGTTAACGCCTATCAAAGCCGCTTTTTCTTTTTCTTCAAGTGTAAAAGTTACATTTTTCAGCACAGTGACTGCGCCGAAAGATTTTGAAATATCTTTTAAGCCGATTATCATTTTTTGAAATACCTCCGAAAGTCTGCCTTCAAAGGCAAACCGTATCTAAATCATTGTATCTTGTTTTTAGTTTAAAGTCAACATAAATTATGACAGCAAATGGCTTTTGTTTGTGTCGGCAATAATTTATTTGACATTTTTTCAAAAAGAATGTATAATATTGTTACGAATAAAACAATATAGAAAAAAAGCGGCAATGGCGTTATTATATGTTCTGTTTTGCCGCAGAGGTGCATTATTATGGATAAAGATATTTCAATTGCCGTTATAAAGCGACTTCCGCGATACTATCGCTATCTCGGCGATCTGCTTGAACACGGTGTAACACGCATATCATCAAATGATCTTGCAAGAAGGATGAATCTTACCGCTTCGCAGATCAGACAGGATCTTAACAAATTCGGCTGCTTCGGTCAGCAGGGTTACGGATACAATGTTGAACTGTTATATGAAGAAATAAAGTCTATACTCGGGCTTGAACGCACGTATAACCTTATTATCATAGGCGGAGGCAACCTTGGACAGACCCTTGCCAATTACGGCAATTTTCAAAAGCGCGGTTTCAGATTTACCGCTATTTTTGATAAAAATCCTCGTCTTATAGGTCTTAATATCCGCGGTCTTGAGATACTCGATGTCGCAACGCTTGACAATTATCTCAAAACCAACAGTGTGGATATTGCGGTACTTGCTCTTCCCAAAACAAATGTTGCGGAAGTGCTGCCCTCGCTTATTGAAAACGGTATAAGCGGCATTTGGAATTTCTCGCACGTTGACTTGAAGACTCCCGAGAGCATAACAGTCGAAAACGTACATCTCACCGATAGTCTGCTTACACTTTCTTACCGTTTAAGTCAGAATGAAAAGGGCAGAAAAGCTAACGGAGATACCGATCACAGCTGATTTTTGTGTCATCAGATTGGTGTTTCCCTAATAATCAGGTATATTGGGGCTGATTTGTTCAATGTTTTGCATTGAGCTTATGCCCCTTTTTTGTGAATACATTTTCAGAGGTGC
>JAGAHK010000117.1 GCA_017627115.1 Bacillota bacterium
AATTTATCATGTAACAAACCTTAACGACAGCGGAGAGGGTTCGTTCCGCGATGCCTTGTCACAGGGAAATCGAATTATCGTTTTTGATGTGGCGGGTACGATAATGCTTGATACTGTTTTAAGCATAAAGGATGTTGACAATATCACGATACTTGGGCAGACCGCGCCCGGCGAGGGAATTTGTATCGGCGGCGAAAGCACGCTTTTTGAAAACTGCAATAATATAATTGTAAGATATATGCGTTTTCGCCCGGGTGACTTGGGCGAGTCGCAGGAGGACGGTTTGGGGCTTAAACAATGTACTGATGTGATTGTCGACCATTGCTCGGTCAGCTGGTCTGTGGACGAGTGTTTCAGCGCCTACGCAAACCGCAATTTTACCGCACAGTACAATATTATAAGCAACAGCCTTAACACTTCGGTACATGAAAAAGGCGCTCACGGCTACGGCGGTATCTGGGGCGGCGAAAATGCTTCTTTCCACCATAATCTTATTTCTTCGCATTACAGCCGTATGCCGCGTATAGGCACAAGTGCGACCGTGCGTTCCTACATGGATCACCCCGACAGCGAGAGTCTTACGGATGTACGCAACAATGTTTTTTACAACTGGGGCAACAGAGCAGGCTACGGCGGCGAAAATAATGCAAGGGTGAATTTTGTAAACAACTATTACAAAAGAGGACCCGCCACCGAAAAGGACGATATTTATGTACATTCGGGGTCGGTCGTTTATGCAAAGGGAAATTTTTTGGAGGGCAATGAAACTTTTAATAAAAATAACTACACACATATCTTCGGCAATGTCACGCTTGACGAAATAGGTACAAACGGCGAGTTTTTGACCGATTATCCCGTAAACACCGAAACTGCACAACAGGCGTATGAAACCGTGCTTTCGGATGTCGGCGCAAGCTATGCGCGTGACGATATCGACAAGGCCATAATAAATGATGTTATAAACGGCACGGCAACAAGCGGCAGCAAGGGCAGTAAATATCTTATCGACAGTCAGGAAGATATGGGCGGCTGGGTCTACCTTGATACCACAGAAGTAAAGGACAGCGACAAAGACGGCATACCCGATGATTGGGAGGACAATCATTTCCTTAACAAAAGCGACCCGTCCGATGCGGTGAAAATTTCTTCCACAGGCTATACCAATATCGAAAACTACGCAAATGATGTCGTAAAAACAAAACTGCCCGAAAAATCTGCCAATACAATGGATTTAAGGCAGACTATCTTCAAAGCGGAGCATTTTGACAGAGAATACTATTACACAGACGGTTATGCCAAACTTGACAACTGTGTCAAGGATGCAAAAGCCGCTTTAAACGGCACACAGGCACAGGCAGACAGCGCAAAACAAGCGATAGACGATGCTTTTGCCGAACTTTCGCCAAGATACAAAAAACGGCTTCAAGACCTTATCAAAAAAGTCGAAAAAAAGGATATGAGCCCGTATATGCCGCAGGATGTACAGCAGCTACGGGCGGCGGCAGGCAAGGCAAAGTCA
>JAGAHK010000118.1 GCA_017627115.1 Bacillota bacterium
AATAGTCGTAGTGCGATAATCGGCGCAGACTTGCTTCGAGACCGCCTATCATTATCGGCACATTCTTAAAAATGCGCCGCAGCTGCTGACAGTATACTATGGTAGCTCTGTCGGGGCGCAGACCCATTTCGCCGCCCGGAGAATAAAGGTCCTTTGAACGGCGCTTTTTTGCAACGGAATAATGATTTACCATAGAGTCGATATTTCCGCCCGTTACAAGAAAACCCAGCCGCGGTACACCGAGTTTTTTGAAATCGTCGTCTTTTTTCCAATCGGGCTGTGCGATTATGCCGACCCTGTAACCGTGGCTTTCGAGCGTACGTGCGATTATGGCACAGCCGAAAGACGGATGGTCGACATAGGCATCACCCGTTATATATACAAAATCAAGCTCATCCCAACCGCGTTTTTCCATATCTTCGCGGCAGATAGGGAGAAAATCCATAGTATGACCTCCGTTTTCATAATCTTATTTCTTCTTATTCTCTTTTTTTTGCTTTCTTTTCTTTGCAACAGTCCAGCCGAATTTGCCAAAATATTTTCCAAGCCCGTAGTATTCGCCGTGAGAATAGCAAATGGGCTTTGAGGCAGCAAAATCAAATTTTCCGCTTTCATCCATAAAGGCGGTGTCTGCCATACAGCCGACTACCTCGCCCAAAAACATATCGTGGGTGCCGAGGTGAATAATGTCTTTCACTTTACATTCTATATTTATCGGGCTTTCGCCTATAACGGGGCAGTTAAGGTGTGCCGCTTTTTCTTTGGTAAGGTGCATTTCCTTGAATTTGTCAAAATCGCGGCCGCTTCTTACACCGCACCAATCGGTTGCGCGCGCAAGTTCCTCCGTGGTCACGTTTATAACAAATTCGCCCGTGTTTTTTATAATATCATACGAATATCGTGACGGACGTACCGAAATGTAGGTCATTGCAGGGTCGGTATTGACAGTGCCCGTCCAAGCCACCGTAATGATGTTGCTGTGTTCCATATCGCCGCAGCTGACCATAACGACGGGTACGGGATAAAGTATAGTACCCGGTTTCCAGATTTGTTTTGACATATGTTTCTCCTTGTTTCGGAATTTGCATTTCGTTGTTTTAACAAACTAAGGAAGTCCCCCCGATTCTAAAGCGGGGGTGCTTACTTAAAATTCAGTGGGTCAGCACTTTTGCTGCGCAAAAGCCAGGCAAAGCCTGTCTGCATCTATCTTTGCGGTGCAATGTTCAAGCTCCCACTGAATTTGGAATTGCTTGCAATTCCGTTGGTTATGAGTATGTAGCAGAAATTTATTTCTGCGGAATACGAATATCATTGACTACAGTATAACATAAATTGCCATGCTTTTCCATACTTTTTAATATGAGTTTGGCTTTTATTTATGACCGATCGGGTAAGTCCCTGTCGGAGACCGCCCAAAAAAGTGTGGGCTCCTTTCGGAGCATCGCCCGTATAACAAAAAAGGAGACCGTAAAAACGATCTCCTTTTTTGTGATGTACGTGACAGGATTCGAACCCACGACCTTCTGGTCCGTAGCCAGACGCTCTATCCAGCTGAGCTACACGTACCCAACAAAGAATATAATACACGAAAATCATTGATTTGTCAATACCTAATTTAAAAAAATTTATAAAGTATCAATAATAAGTGATAAATCCAAAACTTTGTGGGGTTTGTGCATAAAGGACATATCGTTTACGGGGGTCGAAGGATACCTGTTTTATACTATGCTCTGTTTCAGTCTTAATTTGGCTATTATGCCGCTTTGGTTGAGCACACCGATTATCACGCCTGCAAATACTATGCCGAAAACGGTCTGCATAACATCTGTCGGAAAGCTGACCATAACATATGCCATACCCTTTAACGGTATTTTCACAAGTGCATACAGCCCGACCTGTGCGATGCCGCCGATAAAAGCGCCTATAAGCCAATTGAAACGCAGGTTTTTAAACAATTTATATACGAATATACCCATTATGACAGCCATTATCGCCTTGATGAAAAAAGTGGGTATCACCCATTCGGTGTATCCGCCAAGTGCATCCGAAAGCGCCGCACCTATGCCGCCTGCAAGTGCGCCCTTCCTTGTGCCGAGTATAAGCACGCCTATAAATATCATACAATCCCCTAAATGCGTGTAGCCTGTCGGTGTGGGTATCTTGAACGAATATGTCATCAAAAACACCAACGCAGCCACGATAGCGGTGGTCGTCAGTTCACGCACGGTAAATTTTTGTTCCTTCATAAAACTCTCTCCTTTTTTTAATCTTTTTTATTATCAATTCTTTTAGTTTTTTATTTCTTTTTTACAAAGCCTGCTTTATGATAAATAATCTATCACACATTTGGCTACAAAGCAAGTATGAAAATGAAGTGTACCGATACACTTCTTAAACGCAAACAAAACACCGCTTTTTTTGCGGCGTTTTGTTGTAAAAATTACTGCTTTATCCTACTGTTTCCGTCAGTTCCTCGCTCTTTCCGTCGGGCTTGGTCAGTGTATATCTGTTGGTCGCAAAATTGTGTTTCAGCTTATAAACACCGTCTTTTGCGTTTCTGTATTCGTAAACATATCCTGTGCTTTTAAGAACTGTCTCTTTGCCCTCTGCATCTTTTACGGTGTAATCACCGTTGGGGTCGAGTATATAAGTTTTGCCGTCGCTGCCGTTGTAATAGGTGAAAAAGTCGTATTCGGAACCGCTTGATTCATCGGGTACATCCTTGTCTTTGGTCAGTGTGACTTCTTTGCCGTCCGGGGCTTTGATTATCTGCTTGTTATCGTTGAAATATGCCTTGTATTCGTTGCCGAGTTCATCGGTAAACAGATCGTAAAAATCCGACATCAATGCTTCGTCAGATGTACCGCCTGTCTTTTTCAGCACACAGAACCAGCTGTTTATCTCGCCGTAGAAATTATTGCTCTTGTCAACATAGGTACTGTTGTATTCGCGTAAAAACTGTACATACTTGCCGTCGCCGAGAAGAACACCGTTATCGGGTTTTTCGTCCTTTGAGTTTATAAATATAACTTCTCTGCCGCTTTTGTCCTTAAAGAAAGAGTGAAACTCGTCGTTTGAATAGTATCTGTTCACAATATCGCCTTTTTGGTTTTGCACGATATAACAGCCCGCTACCGCTTCATTCGTGCGCACATAGGTGTATATATACTTATTGCCGTCCTTGTCCGTCAGGTCGAGATCATCGTTTTCGTTCAGGTCGATTTTTGTGCCGTCGGCATTTTTGATATAGTTTTTGCCGTTATCATAGAACAATTCGCATTTTCTGCCTTTTGTATCTTTCATTGGGACGCAGAACCTGCCCTCGTCGGTATATTCATCGACCGTTCTGCCGTTTTCGTCTACCGCTACATAATTTGAGCCTACAAGCAGATAACGGTTGCCGTCTGTGCCAATGTGCTCCGCAACATAGTCATAGTTTGTCTGCTCGTCTATATCGTCATATCTTGAAACATAGATAGTTTTCGTTTCGGCATCCCATTCCGCCGCAAAACCGAAGCTTTCCGCAATATAGCGCAGCGGAAGCATTGTTCTGCCGTCTATAATAACAGGTGCCGCATCAAGTTTGTCTGTCTGCTCATTATGTTTTGCCGTTGTGCTGCCTATCGTAAGCTCTACCGTATCTCTGCCTCTGGTCAACACAGCCTTTTTTTCTTCCGATCTCCAGTCGGCTTTGCCGCCCAAAGCCTCAACAACTGCACGCACGGGTACAAATGTGCGGCTGTCGATAATAACGGGAGGTGTGTCAATAGTCTGCGTTTCGCCGTCTATTTTTATAACGGGATCGTCTATCCTTAAAACAACATTACCCTTTGCCGCATAGACATTGCCGCAAATGCCTGCCGCCAAAGCCAGGGTAAAAACAGATGCAAAAATCTTCTTTTTCATGGTAATTCTCCTTTCTTATGCGTGTAATTCAGAGGAGTTTATAGGTTACTTTTATAATTATTCACTTGATCCGATACAGCTGTAAAAACAAATCAGTGTTTGCAGCCGTGACTTCCGCAGCTGTGTTCTTCGCCGTGTTCGTGGTGATGATCGCAGGTGGGATTATCGTTTTGCACGAGTGTATTTGTCAAAAATGCCTTCACCGCTTCATCTGCATTGCCTGAATTTCCGCCGTAAAGCTGAATACCGACCTCACGCATCGCCATTTGCGCACCGCCGCCGATACCGCCGCATATAAGCACATCGACCTCGGCATTTTTCAAAAAGCCCGCAAGTGCGCCATGTCCCTGACCGTTTGTGCCTACGACCTCTTCTTTTATTATTTTATTGTTTTCGATATCGTAAAATTTGAATTCTTCCGTTTTGCCAAAATGCTGAAATATCTCACCGTTATCATAAGTTACCGCTATTCTCATATTATCATTTCCTTTCTGTTTGGTATTTGTTGATAAGTCGGTAATTCGCCGACTATAATTATTATACATCCGATTTTGATATATATCAACTATAAACTTTTATGGTATTCATTTTTTATATATAGCAAAATATAAAACGCATCTTTTGTCAAATTTTTACCCATGCCTGCAAATACTCTGTATGAAAGACGGCAATTCTTTTGAAGCATAGGCAGAATTATATTGATTTCATTTATGAAAAGGTTTATAATAAAAATAACAGATGTTGTCAATATAAAGGAGAGTAAAATGCTAATAAATATCAACGAACCGCTTAGAAATCCAAAACTTGAAGAAATGTTCAAAAAGCGCGCCGCATTAAGCCCGGGGGATGAAAAAGCCACGCTTTCGCTTATGAACGAAATGGCGGAGGAGATAGTGATGAATGCGCGCTTTCTTTCGCCTGTAGAGTTTGAAGAGGATAACATAGAAACAGACGAAAACGGAAATGTTGTTTTCGGCAAGGGTACTGTCATAAATTTTGCACAGTTGAAAGGACCCGACGGGAATATGTATTTCCCTGCGTTTACAAGCCGGGACGAACTGCGCAAATGGAACGATGCCGAAGACGTTAAAACGATGATACTTTCTTTTGATGAT
>JAGAHK010000119.1 GCA_017627115.1 Bacillota bacterium
AACTCTCCATATCTTTATTTCACAAATAACACGCTTTTTATTTGTGCAAAATGTTCAAAGGGCTAAAAAAAGCTGATATTTTTGAACAAATTGAGAAATAATTATATAAAATACGGGTAAAAAAAACGTTCAATTCATACCAAAAGCACAAACAAGTGAAAAAAAAGGCAGTTTTAACAACATTACAATAAATTGCAGGCTTTTTTTTGTTAAATTCATAAGTTTTAAAGATAAAAATTATCCATATATAGGACTTTACGACCCGATTTTGCCCCTATATATAGTGGTATGTCCTTTTTTTACGAAAATTCTCCCATAACCTCCCTTACATCAGCAACGAACATAAAAGCGTGAGGATCAACCGAAGATACTATTTCTTTCACCTCTGCCGCCTGCCTTTTGGATATAACTATCATTACTACATTTTTCGCACTTCCAGTATATGCGCCCTCTCCGTTCAGAAGTGTTGCGCCGCGGTGCAGGCGCCGCATAAGACATTCGGCAGTTTTATATGCTTTGTCGGTCATAATAAAAGCAACACGCGCAAAATTAAGACCTTCAAGTACAAGGTTTGCCGCCTTTGTGGAAACATACACCGCCACAATGCTGTACATGGCTTTTTGTACACCAAAAACGAACATACCACAGATTATGACAGCAAGGTCTATGATAAAAATGAGTGCAGCTATGCCCACACCGCGTATTTTTTCGCGCAGTATCGCCGCAAGCAGGTCACTGCCGCCCGTTGTCGCACCGCCCGAAAGCACAAGCCCCATACCAAGTCCCATTACCGCGCCGCCGAATACGGCATTTATAAAATCATCATCTTCCTGCAAAAGAGAGGGAATATACTGCATTATATTCTGCACTATATTAAGGAAGAAACTCAAAAGCAAAGTCCCGATAAGTGTTTTTATAACAAAGCTCCTGCCGAGCCTTGCCCTTGCAAGCACTATAAGAGGGATATTTACTGCAAGATTAGTAAACCAAAGCGGTATCGCAAAAGGCAAAAACCGCAGACTCAACGCCTTTACTATAACAGCCACGCCCGATGCTCCGCCCGTAACAAGGCTTGCAGGCGACAAAAAAATAACAAGCGCAGCCGCCATAAGAAACGCTCCCAAAACAACAGACAGGACTCGACGCATAATTCCACCTCCGATATGATATATACTGATTTTGCCCGTTTTTTCAAATAATAAACGCACACTTGTAATTTGGATATTTGTATGCTAAAATTATATTAAACACGGCAGAATAAGTGCCGAAAACGCAAAAATCGGGGTGGTATTATTATGAAAAAAACAAAAATAAATGAGGTGCTGCTTGCACCGCTGATAACACTGATCGTGCTGTTTGTTGTTTTTGCGGTAAAACGGATATATCCGTTCGGCAGCCTGACCATTGATCAGTACGGCATGAGCGAAGCGCAGCTGCCTATGTATGCACACACATGGGATGTACTGCACGGAAGGGCATCTTTGTATTATGACTTGCTGACAGGCGCAGGCAGTGACCTTTATATGAGTCTCGGCTTTTATTTATCAAGTCCTCTCAATCTGTTTTTCCTGTTTGTCGGCAGAGACAGGCTACTTGAGAGCATGTCGCTTTTTCTTGCGCTGAAACTTATGCTTGCGGCGGCATCGCAGGCATATTATATGAAGAAAACATACGGCACGTCTTTTGCACAAAACACGGCAGCCGCACTGTTTTACTCATTCTGCGGCTATATGGTGCAGCACTATTCCAATATTTTTTATTTAGATACCGTAATAATGTTTCCGCTTGTTATGCACGGTCTGCATCTGCTTATAAAAGAAAGAAAAGGCTTTCTTTATCATTTTCTCACCTGGCTCATGCTGATAACAAACCCATATCTTGGTGCTATGGTGCTTGTATTTATTGTGTTCTACGTATTCGGATACATATGGTTCTTTGAGGAAAAGGACGAAAGAAAGCGCATAACGGCGCAGCTTGGGCAATATACACTTATAGCGTTGCTTGTTTCCATGGTCGTTATTTGTCCTGCCGTTTTCAAATGGCTGCGTTCAGCGCGTATGGAACTGCTTGCGCGTGTTTCCTATACCGACCTGCTGCGTTCTTCGGCTATTGACACACAGGGCAGCAAGCTGTTTATGCTTTGCGGTTCGGAGATAGGCTTTGCGGCTTTCCTTGCAGCCTGTTCCAAAATAAAGATGATGAACAAACGGGAAACACGCAGGTTGAGCTTCCATACATACCTTATCGTCTTACTTATGCTGCCCATTGCAATAGACAGCATAGGATATTTATGGAATATGGGTACCGATACAGGTATTCCGCTGCGATCTGCTTTTATGCTGACCTTTGTGCTGCTTGACTTTTTCGGATACTCTTCGGCAGACGGTCAATTCAATATAGACGTTAAAAAAAATCAGGAAAGGCTTGTTGTTTTCACCTCTGTGATAATGGCGGTACTGTCTCTGTTTATGTTTTTACTGCTGTATCAGCACGCTGAAACGGGTGTTTTCAATCGAACGGGCAAGCTGTTGTTTCTGCCGCTTTTTGCATCCTCGGTACTGTTTTGCTGTCTTATTGCGGGCATAAAAAACAAAAAAGGCGCCAATATTGCGCTGCTTATTTTTGCGGTGCTTCATTCAACGGCTTTATGTATTGATTTTATCGTTCCTTTGGGTACGGATAATATTGTAACATCGGAATATTTTGACAGTCTGGCAATGAAAAAAGCCTTTGAACTTCCGCAGGATAACCTGTCGAGAGTTAAAGTTACCTACCCTGATATTTACGCCAATTATCCGCTGGTCATGGGTTCTGCGGGGATTTCGACAAAAACGAATGAGGCATCAAAAGAATATGTAAATCAGATGGCTGCAATGGGCTATACCACTTATTGCGAGCGTGTTTCGGACACAGGCGGCACTGTATTTTCGGATGCGCTGATGAATGTAAAATATATGATCTCGCAGAACGAGCTTGAACCTGCGTTTTACGAGAAAATTGGCGAATCGGGCAGTTATAAACTTTACAAATGCAAATTCACCCTGCCGTTTGGAATGATACTTCCGCAGAAATTTCTTAACACAAGTTTTGCAAAGAAAGGGTTGGATAATCAGAACCTTATTTACGGCGCTATGTGGAATTTTGTTGACCCCCTGTTTAAAGTATACAACAATGACGATATTCTTAAAAACGAAAACACAAAGGTCACAAACAATGGTGATAAAACGCTTTTCAGTTTCGATCTTGATATCAAGGGCAGGCAGACACTTTATATGAACGCTCTTGAAGGTATGGAATACTTCAGCTATGAGGTCACTGTAAATGACCGCAGCAAGGTTATCACCTATTCGGATATTGACTCGGCATATACCTACCCTTCGGTTTACAACAACGGCATTGTCGAGCTTGGTACATTTACGGACGAAACGGTCAGAGTGAATATTCTGACGAATGATATTGAACTTTCGGGGCTGCGTTTAGCTGCAATGGATCATCTTAAACTTAAAGCGCTTGAAAGACGTTACCGCGAAAGCTGCGCCAATACCGCGGAAGCAAGCAAAAACAAGATACATTTAACGGCAGCCTCGGGCAGCGGCCTTATGCTGATACCCGTTGAATACAGCGAGAATTGGAAAGGTGAGATAAACGGACAGCCGACCGATATTTTCCCCGTTCTGAACGGTGCGTTCATGGGTGTACATGTTGACGGCGAAAACCTCGATATCAAGCTCACATACATACCCGTACAGCTTTATGCAGGCATTATAGTTTCACTTATAGGCCTGCTGTTTGTGTTCTGGTCATATGTCAGGATAAAAGAAAACCTCGACTGGGCAAACGCCAAAATACTGCGTTTTATCGCTTATCCGCTGTTTAATCTGACAGCGGCAGTATTCTTTGTTATTATGTATATAATACCAACAGGCGCTTACATACTCCGACTTTTAAGGATACTATAACCAATAAAAACTATCATCTTAATCGACTTTATCGACAGCAAAAAAGGCTCCGTCCAAATGGACGGAGCCTTTTAATAAGCTAATTATTACTCAGCCTCTGCAATGATGTCTTCAAAAAGTTCATCAAATTCCTTTAAAGAAACGTTAGCCTTAGCTGCGTCTTCTTCGCTCATATCTTCAGAGATAGTAGCGTAAAGTTCTTCAAATTCAGCTTTTCTTGCATCATAGTTCTTCTTGACGTCATCCTTAAGGTCCTTGTAGTAGTCAGCGTCGATCTCATCAACGTCAGCCTTAACGTGAGCAGCAAGCTTAACAACGTCAGCAACTGCTGTTGTTTCGTCAGAAGATGCTTCTTCAACGATCTCGTCTACTACTTCTTCAGCTGAAACACCTCTTTCAGCAGCCATTGCAACTACCTGGTCATAAACCTGTGCAATAAGAACTGCAAGCTGTGCTCTGTTCATGTAAACCTTAGGTTCAAAGTTAGCGCCTGTACCAACAACCATACCCTTGTCAACAAGGTAAGCTGTGTAAGGAGCTGCCCACCAGGAGATCTCATCGCGGTCAGCGAATACAGAAAGGTTATCCTGGCTTGTAGTTGTAACAGTCTCGCCTAAGAACTCGAATGTCTTAGCAACGAGTACCATCATTTCTTCTCTTGTGCAGTAGTTTTCAGGCTTGAATGTATCATCGCCGTAACCGCTTGCGATACCTACTTCGTAAGCAACACCAACGGGGTTGTAGTAATACTTGTTAGCTGCAACGTCGCTGAAGTTGAACTTAGCAGTACCTGTGATACCAAGAGTATTGTTGATCATGATGATGAAGTCTGCTCTCTTGCAAGGTGCGCTCGGTGCGTACATATTGTCGCCAACACCGTTTACGATACCAAGTTCAGCAAGCTTCATGATAGAGTCATGTGCCCAATGTGATGCAGGAACATCAACGAACTCATTTACAGACTTTGTAGCTGTAGGAGGATTGATAACTACGTCCTGACCATTCTTGCCAACTACAACGAAGCTCTTGCCGTCGCCGACATATGTGCTTCTGCTTGAAGTTGTAGGTTCTACAGAAGATTCTGTAGTTGTTGTGGAAGACTTTGTCAAGCTTGAGCTTGAACCGCCGCCACCGCCGCCACCAGATGTTCTTCTGGTAACGATAACGATTGTAGTTTCAACAGAAACAGACTCTGCCTCTGTTGTAGCTTCAGTTGTTACATCAGCTGCTGCTGT
>JAGAHK010000120.1 GCA_017627115.1 Bacillota bacterium
ATTATCGGCATTTTCGGATATAAGCAGATACGCAAGGTCTTCGGTATAAAAATTCTCGGGCATAAGATCTGCTTTGATACCGTATTTTTTCAGTTCCTCCGCTGTACCGCCGCCTGTAACGGCGATGATTTTGCCGCCGAAAATGTGTGAATCATATCCTGCCGAAAACAATTTATCCATAATAAATCCAACACCCGTTCTGCTTGTAAAAACAATGTATTTATGGTTTTTAATGCTATCAACAAGTGTTTTTGCGGCAATGTCAAAAGATGTTATTTTTATGCCCGGAACGATACTTGCCCTTGCGCCTTCTGTTTCAAGACGCTTTTTCAGTTTTTCGCCTCGTTCAAACGGCCTTGCAATAATAATATTCCTGCCCCAAAGAGGCTTTTTTGAATACAGTTTTTTATGCAGAGTACAGACTTCACCTATAACGATAATGCTTGGTGAAACAAAATTTTCCGCTGTTTCGGCAAGCTGTGACAATTCGGTCAGACCTATGTGTTCTGCTGATGTGCCCCCGTTTTCTATCACCGCACATGGCGTTTTTTTATCAAGTCCCGCCGCAAGAAAACCGTTTTGAATTTTTTCGGCATTTTTTAATCCCATAAGAAAGACATAAGTCCCGCCGGATTTTTTCAATGCTGTATAATCAATTTCTTTATCGTATTTGAAATGCCCCGTAAGTATATGCACTGCGGAAGAAAAACCCCTGTGAGTTAAGGGTATCCCCGCAAGTTCGGGTGCGGCAAACGCACTGCTTATGCCGGGGATCACTTCAAACGGGATATTGTTTTCATACAAAAACTCCGCTTCTTCGCCGCCCCTGCCAAACAAAAACGGGTCTCCGCCTTTGAGCCTTACAACTATCTTGCCCTCTTTTGCCTTTTCGAGAAGTATTTTATTTATCTCATACTGCGGGATAAGATGTTTTCCGCTTGCTTTGCCTGCATTAATCTTTTCGGCACATTCGGGAATAAGCTCAAAAACGCCATCGCCGAGTATGCGGTCATATACAACAGCTTCCGCAGATCTTAAAACATTGAAAGCACGCAGACTCATCATATCTGAACTGCCGCAGCCTGCACCCATTATATAAACTCTGCCCGTCATAATTTCAGTTCCTCCGCCATTTTTTTGCCAAGTTCTACGGGGCATAAAATATCACCAAAAAAATCTTTTCTTACGGATACTCCGTTTTTGTTGTAATAGCCGTAAATATGCAGCTTTTTGCCCTCGACAACGGCGTAGATGCCTGCGGGTACACTGCACCCGCCTCCGAGTGCTCTTACGGCGGCAAGTTCTGCTTTTGCGCAAATTTCGGCTTCTTTATCCGTTATTTTGTTTAAAAATTCAAAACCTTTTCTGCACTGTACGGCAATTATGCCTTGACCTGCCGCGGGTACAATTTCTTCGGCCGCAAAAACTCTGCTTATCCTATCTGTTATGCCAAGTCTTTCAAGACCTGCCTTCGCAAGGATTATTGCCGTATATTCCCCTCCGTCAAGTTTTTCTATACGTGTAGGAACATTTCCCCTTATCGGCAGGATATTCGCTTTCGGATAGAGTTCTTTAAATTGATACGCACGGCGATTACTTGAACAACCGACCGCAGACAGATCGAATTTGCCGCTTTCAGGCAACACCAGTACATCAAAAGGAGATTCACGTTTGGAATAGGCGACAACGGGTAAGTTTTCGTTTTCTTCAAGCGGCATATCTTTCAGGCTGTGTACACTTATATCCGCTTCACCGCTTAAAAGCGCCTTGTCAAGTTCTTTTACAAACAGCCCGCGGCCGCCTATTTTGTCAAGGCTAACGTCTTGTCTTATATCCCCTGTGGTCTTCATGGTAACAATCTCTGTTTTATATTCGGGAAAGTGCTTGTTTATCAAATTTATTATAATTTTGCTCTGTATAACGGCAAGTTTGCTTTCGCGGCTTGCCACTCTGATAAGCTTCATAATATTCTCCTTATTTTTTCTGCGGTCTCTTTTACAAGGGTATGTTTATCGCCGCTTGAAACAAGTCCGACACAAATATCCCCGCTTTCGCAAAGTGCAGGGAAGAAAAACGTCGAATCATCCGCACTGTCCGCCCTTGAAACAAAGATATTTTTCTCCTTGCATATTTTTGCAATATGCGCATTCAGGTTGCTGTTATTTGTGCAGGCAAGCACAAGAAATTTACCGTCGATATCACTGTCACGAAACTCTCTTTTCTCGCCGAAAAGAGGGTCTGTCACAGTTACATCCGCACCGAAACTTTTTAATATTTCCGTACGTCTGCCGCCTATTTTCCCGCCGCCGATCACCAGAACGGGCTTGTCTTTCAAATCAATAAAAAGCGGAAATTTCACAGCCGTGCCCTCCCTGTCAGCTTTTCAAGGCTTTTTTTCATATTTTCATCGGTCAGATTTTCTTTAAGGCTGCACAAAAGCATATCCGTTGTCTTGCTTACGATATCGCCTATCTCGTATTCGTCATAGCCGTCGGAAGCACAAAGACGTTTTGTCATTATCTCTTTCAGCTCATCAATAACGGGAATGATATTTCTGTAAGTCTCCCATGCATGGTATTTTTTTATTCCATCTTCGATGATCTCAAAAACCTTTGTATTGTCTGCGGAATAGGTCACAAAATCATCTATACATCTGTAATTCTTGCCGTAGCGTTCACGCAAAGCCTGTGAAATATCGCGCGGAACGGCAAGGTCGATAAAATAATCGGGATAAAAAAGCATTTTATCTTCTTTGTATGTAAAATGCGGACTTTTGGTCGCACTCAATATAACATCTGCCTTGAATGAATACCTGTCATCATAAGGTATGGCACAGCAGCCGCACGGAATAATGCTGTTCGTGCGAAGCCTCAATGTCATTGTGACATCCGCACCCTTTTTAAGCAGTATTTTTGCCGCAAGCCTGCCGACATTACCGTTGCCCGTGACAAGAATTTTTTTGCCGCTTAAACCGCCGTACTGTTCTTCCAGCCAATCCGCCGCAAGCTGTGCAGACGAAAGCTCTGCATTTGTTACCGCTATGCCCACCGCTTTTTTTGCCGCAGTCACTGCAAGGCGCATAAGCACTTCAAGTGAGGCATTAAGGCTGTTAAGTTCCCTTGCCGTTTGTTCGGCATGGGTAAGCTGTGATATTATCTGCGTTTCTCGTTTTATAAGTGAGTTAAGCCCGCAGGCGGTCTCAAATATATGCGAAATAACATCTTCGCCTTTAAGGTAAGTACGGTAATTTTCGTTTTGCGGCAGCACAAGCTCAAAAGCCGCCGAAATATCGGCATCTTCCCCCGAGATATAAAGTTCTGTCCTGTTGCAGGTGGAAAGCAGCAGACAAGCCTCAACTCCCTGTATATCCATTATTTTGGGTGTAAGTATTTTTATATCGGTATCGGACAGCGCCGCGCGCTCACGTATTTCAAGCGGTACAGCGGTACTGTCTATGCCACACATAAAGAACATGGTAAAGTTCCTTTCAAACAATTATTCAAAAAACATTTCATATCAATTCAATAGGTAATAGAAATATAACACAGGAATATCTTGTTGTCAATGTGATTATTTTTTGATAATACCGAGTTTTTTTGTATGGTATGCTGCCTTTGTCAAATTACGACAACTCAACTGTTGCTTGTGATTTTTCGGGACATAATATCAATGTTACGGACTATTTCTCATATCCCGATTTTGCGTAGTTTTCAAGCTGCCTTATGTAAGAGTAAATAATATTGATGGTACATATAACTCTGTTAAAGTTACCGGAATAAATCCGGAATTATGTCAATGATATTCGTATTCCGCAGAAATAAAAAACAAAAAATCGTAGAACATACTCAAAAAAACAGGCGAAAACATTAACGCATTTATGATAAGAGCCGTACAGGAACTATGGAACACAACAGCGAAAAACAATAAAAATTTTTCTACAGGAAAACATCGGGGTCTGGGGTATGCATCCAGTCGAGTTTTAGATCGAAAATCTAAGAACCTGTGAACGGCGAGCCATTTGGGGTCAATTTTTGCCAATTACGTTTTTAACATGGCAAAAATCCCAAATGGAATGCCGTTCGCTATGGTTCCAAAGGAATAAAATTAGATTTTAAAAATAAAAAAATGCGTTAGACCACGCAAGCGGGTCGATTAAGGGTCAACAGGCTTAATTACAGCTTTGTTGGCTATATATTTTTGCCTGTTTTATTAAAAATATTTATGAATTTTTATAAAACTACTCCGCAAAATGCACTTTTTTTGGCGTATAGTGTAAGGGTTAATTTAAAATGAGGAATATTGAGATTTTTTGAAGATAAAATAATAAAATTTTTCAAAAACCACTCCGCAAAATACCGCTTTTCGGACGTATAGTAGAGGGGCGAATATGGGGGGGGGATTTTTATGTCCAATATTGCGAAAAAGTGTAAATATTTTATTAACTTTTGCGCTTTTTATAAAAAACACACTCCGCAAAATGCCCTTTTTTAGACATATAGTGTATGGGTAATTTTTAAG
>JAGAHK010000121.1 GCA_017627115.1 Bacillota bacterium
AGCGCTTTCATCTCGATAAATTCAAGCGGAGTTACGCCGTAGGTATCAAGCACCTGCTGTGCATGATAGTCCTCGACTACCGTCTGTGCGCCCTTTGTTTTGGGTATGCGTACAAGTATGGTATCGGTGGCAAGCTGCAAAAGGTCGCGGTCACCCGACACTATAACGGGCTCTATACCCGAGACTTCGGCTCTTTTTGCAAGCGTGCCGAGAAGATCGTCCGCCTCGTAGCCGCCAAGCTCGACCGTTTTTATATTCTTTGTGCCGAGCACCTTTTTCAAAAGCGGCACCTGCGGGCGCAGCTCTTCGGGCATGGACCTTCGCGTGCCCTTGTATTCACTGTATTTCAGGTGGCGGAAAGTAGGCTGATGTACATCAAAGCACACAGCGCACATTTCGGGCTTTTCTTCATCGAAAAGCTTGAAAAATATGTTAAGAAAGCCGTATACCGCATTCGTGTACTCGCCGTTTTTGTCGGTCAGCACGGGTATTGCGTAAAAGGCGCGGTTTATAAGGCTGTTGCCGTCTATAAGCATAATTTTTGACATATCAATAACCTCTGTCTTTCAGTTCGGATACTATCTCTATGTATTTTTCCGTGACATCGAAGCCGCGGAAGTTTTCTCTTTTCATATCTATTATATCGGCATGGGAAATACCACGGTGAAAGCGGTTTGTTATAACTTCGCGGAAAGCGCCCCACTGCGAGGACTCGACCGTAACAAGGCCGTCATTGTCCCAACTGTCGGTAATGCCGATAAAAATGTAGGGTATAAGCAGTATGTAATCGCTGAATATATTTTTCAGCACGCTTGTGTAACTCTGATAATATACCTGCGGATCGTCGGGGCAGCTTTGGTTGAAAAGTTCCGCACTCGTTGTGGTAAGGTCATGAGCGGCAGCCGAAAAGTCGGGGTGTTTGTCGCCGTAGCGCAGAAATATGCTGTTCACCCATTTTTCAAAAAAGCGAAAAAGAGGAGCGGGCATACCGACAAGCCAATCGACCATTTTTACGCCGTGATGCGGCGTGCCGACAGTGGTAAGGCTTGCGACATACTTGCCCATTTTCAGACCGCTTATGGCATAACGCGCATCAAGACCGCCTTTTGAATGTGCGATTATATTCACCTTTTTTGCGCCCGTTTCTTCCATTACACGCAGAATGGTAGCTTTAAGCTCCTCGGCGTTGTTCTGTATCGTACCCCAGCCCTCCTGGTGGCCGTGGTATATGGTCGCACCGTTTTCTTTAAGCACTTTCGGTATCCTGCCCCAATAATTTATGTATCGCAGGTCGCGGAAACCGAGACCATGCACCATGATTATCGGGTACTTTGTCCTGCACAGGCTGCTTAATTCCCTGCGCCTGTCCTCACGTATCTCCTTGTATGTGAAAAATTCGTATTCAAGCCCCGCAGTGCGTATCAGATAGAACATAGCTATCAGATTTGCACCGAAAAACTGCAAAAACACTATGCTTGCAATACGTTTCAGCACACTCAGCCATGTGCTTGTGAGGATAACGCGCACTATGCCCGAAAAACCGATCACCCACACAAAAAGCACGGTGACGATGAGGTCTGCCGCAAATATCACACTTTTCGGGAAACCGCAGTTTATAAAAATAACGGTGTATAGTATTATCTGTATTATTTGCGCATAAAAACAGTAAATTATCTGCTGTCTGCCGCCGTCCATAACAAAAAGACGCTTCGAGTCCGCCTCGCGCCTTAAATTGGGCACGATAAGTATTTTGAGAAAAATATAGGCAAACAGCGTTATCACCGCCCATATGAGCAGCTTCGGCTGTGAGCGCAGCAGATAAACAACGGCTGTGATATGCGGCAGAACAAGCATCCAGAAAAATGATGCCGCATGGCTCGTCATATCTATCCTGCGCGATGCATCAAGTACGATAAGCAGTATGACCGCCAAAAGGCAAACTATCGGAACAAGCATTTTATTTTATTGCTGCCGCAAGGTCTGCGCAGATCTTCTTTGTCTCTTCCTCGGTAACTGCCGCCTGATGCAGAGGCATAGCGGGCCAGTCCTTTTTGAAACGCGGTATAACATGGATGTGGAAGTGTGAAACAGTCTGTCCCGCAGCTTCGCCGTTGTTCTGTAAAATGTTCACGCCGTCCGCTTTAAGCACTTCGACAGCCGCTTCGGCAACTTTCTTCGCCACTGCGTGCGCACCTGCAACTGTATCCGAATCAAGCTCAAAAATATCTTTGCCGTGCTTTTTGGGCAAAACAAGCGCATGACCCGGGTTCGCAGGGTTCGCATCCATAATGACGCGGTAGTTTTCGTCCTCGTATACTGTGTTTGTGGGTATCTCACCGTTAGCTAATTTGCAAAAAATACAATCACTCATTTTTATCGCTCCTTTTTTATGTTTTGTTTATTAATTGCTGTATAGAAGATCTCTGTCCAGCACAAATTCTTCGGGGTGTGCCTTTACATAAGCGTTCATTAGCTCATATGGGCCGTTGTCGTAATAAAAATCGTCGGCTTCACTTAAAGTGTTGTAATACTCTTCTCCTTCAAGCTTTTCCATAGCCGCGTTTCGTTCGTCCCGATCAAAGGGTACAGTGCCGCCGAATAAGTCTACGGTCTTTTGAAAATTGTCCGCACACTCGTCGGCACCTATCATACGCATACAGTCCAGAGCGTCTTTCCAGACGATACCCTCTGAATTGTAGAAAAATTGTTCGTGTCCGCCGTTTTGCACCTCGGCATCATATAGGGTCAATGCAAACATCTTACGCTGACCGTCTGTAAAAGTTTCAAGGTCTTTGTTGTATTCGTCAAGCCCGTCGGTATCGACATTGAACCACAGCGGGTCGATAAGTTCCCATACATCATATTTTCCCGCGGCTATATCTTCTGCGGTAAATGTAAAATGTTTGCTTGTCAAGCTGTTCATATCATTGCCCTCCGTGTCGGCCGCTGCCGTTCCCGACTGCGGCATTTCGGACTCTATACCGCTGTGCGCACAGCCCGCAGCCAAAATACAGAATATTGAGACTGCCAATAATTTTTTCATATATCGTTCCTTCTTGAATGTTTTTGTAAGGAAGAGTTGATCTGCGTTACTTGGCTCCCCGCGGATAAATGTAGGGGGGAGCCAAGTAACGTGATCCTTGCTGTTTACGCCGTCTCTTCAACAAAAAATCTCTCATACCACACCAAAAACATATATATCGTCCAGACCTTGCGGCTGTTGTCGGCTTTGCCTGCACGGTGGTCGTCAAGATATTTCATTATCTGTTCGGTATTGAAATACTTTTTCGCACCCTCGCTGTTGAACGCTTCCTTTATAATGTCGTAATACTTGTCCTCTTTGAGCCATACTCTTATAGGCACGGGGAAACCGAGCTTTTTCTTGCTTGCGACTTCTTCGGGCAGGTAATCTTTTGCCGCCATACGGAAAACATATTTTGTGGCGCGGCGGTTAACGCGGTAGTCAGCAGGTATTTTCCTTGCCACATCAAAAACTTTTCTGTCAAGGAAAGGCACGCGCACTTCAAGGGAATTTGCCATGCTCATTTTATCGGCTTTGAGCAGTATATCGCCTACCATCCACAAATTCAGGTCAATAAACTGCATCCTTGTAACGGGGTCAAGCCCCTTTGTGAAATCGTAATAGGGCTTTGTTATCTCCATATGATGATATTTGCCCGTGGGATTTTTGAGGATACTTGCGCGCTCCTTTTCGGAAAACATCTTTGCATTGCCTATAAAACGCTCTTCAAGGGTCATAGATGAACGGATTATGTAGTTCATGCCCTTTATTTTAAACGGCAGCGCGCGGCAGATGTTTGCCATAAGCTTGCGCAGCGGCATGGGTATTGCCGTCATTATGCCAAGGTCCATAGGTTCTTTGTAAATATTGTAGCCGCCGAAAAACTCGTCCGCACCTTCGCCCGAAAGTGCCACTTTAACGTGCTTTGATGCAAGGCGGCTGACAAAATACAGCGCAATTGCGGAGGGGTCTGCCAAAGGCTCGTCCATATGGTATTGAACTTTGGGTATGCTGTTCCAATATTCCTCGGTGGATATTATCTTGCTGTAGTTGTCTATGCCGACTTTTTCCGAAAGCGCTTCGGCATAGCTTATCTCGTTGTATTTTTCGTAATCAAAGCCCACCGTGAATGTCCTGTCGCCGTTGAAAGTTGCGGCAACATAGCTTGAATCGACACCGCTTGAAAGGAAGGAACCGACCTCGACATCACTGACCTTGTGTGCTTCCACACTGTCTTTAAGTACTTCCTCTACCTTTTTTATGGTGTCCTGCAAGCCTGCTTCCTCGGGCTTGAACTCGGGCTGAAAATAACGGCGCGTTTTTATCCTGCCGCCCTTGTATGTCATGCAGTGACCGGGCATAAGCTTGTAAACACCTTTGAAAAAGGTTTCTTCCAATACGGAATACTGAAATGTAAGGTAGTTTTCAAGTGCTACCTCGTTCACCTGTTTTTTGAACTTCGGAAATTCCAGAAAACTCTTTATCTCCGAGCCGAAAACAAGGCTGTTGTCGAACTTGCCGTAATAAAACGGCTTTATGCCGAAAAAGTCTCGCGCCGCAAAAAGGCTGTTGTTTTTTATATCATATACCACAAAGGCAAACATACCTCGCAGATAGTCGAGCATATCCTCGCCCTTGTCCTCGTATAAATGCAAAAGCGTTTCCGTATCAGAATGTGTCTTGAACTCAAAACCCTTGTTTATAAGGTTTTCGCGGAGTTCTTCGTAATTGTATATTTCACCGTTGAAAACTATGACTATGCTTTTATCCTTGTTGTACATAGGTTGTGTACCGTTTTCAAGGTCTATTATGCTCAAACGCCTGAAACCGAGTGTGACATTCTTGTCACTGTGTATGCCCGCACTGTCGGGGCCGCGGTGGACTATCCTGTCCATCATGCCGATTATCACGTTTTCTCTGTCCTTTATGTCGCCTGTAAAGCCGCAAAAGCCGCACATTTGCTGTTCCCTCCAAATCGGGGTATTCTCCCGAATAAAAAATATTTATGAAAACGCTGATCAAGTCCAAAAAGCAAAAATAATTTTTGGTATCCGTCAATCAGCGTTTGCCTATAGATAGTATATAGTAT
>JAGAHK010000122.1 GCA_017627115.1 Bacillota bacterium
CGTCCGCTATCGGCTCGATCTCGCTGCTCATGACCACCTCGCCCTTGTTGAGCCACAGCGCATGGTCACACATATTCTTGCACGTTTCCATGTTGTGCGAAACAAAAAGCAGCGTAGTTCCGTCAGCAAGCATCTCGTTCATCTTGTTCATGCACTTTTTCCTGAAAAGTACGTCACCTACCGATAATACCTCGTCAACTATAAGTATATCGGGCTTTACCATTGTCGCTACCGAGAACCCGAGGCGCGATTTCATTCCCGAGGAAAAATTCTTTACGGGCGTATCAAGAAAGTCCTCAAGCTCCGAGAACTCAACTATCTCGTCAAACCTCTCCTGCACGAATTTCTTTGAGTAGCCTAAAATGCAGCCGTTTAAGTAAATGTTCTCCCTCGCGGTGAGCTTAGGGTCTATCCCCGCGCCGAGCTCGATAAGCGATGCCACCGTCCCGTTTACCGTGACAGAGCCCTTGTAGGGCTTTAAAATGCGGCTTATGACTTTGAGCAGCGTGCTTTTTCCGCTGCCGTTTGTGCCGATTATAGCCCACGCCTCGCCGGGCTTTATCTTAAGGCTTACATTTTGTAAAGCAAGAAACTCCTTGAACATAAGCTCGTGCTTTACAAGCTTTACAAAGTATTCCTTAAGGTTATCAATATTTTCCGATGCCTTGTTAAAGCGCACGGTAACATTATTAACATCAACAATATATTCACTCATATTATCTTCCCTTAGATCATATATACAGTATAAACTTGTCCTGCGACTTGCGGAATGCAAAAACGCCTATAAAGAACATCAAAAACGCATACATAAAGCCGAGCGCAAAATCCGACGGGTGAATGAACGCCCACGATTCAAGCCCTTTTCTGCAAACGGGCGCCCATACAAACGCACGGAACTGCTTTATATAAATGTATGCAGGGTTAAAATACTCTATAAACTTCGCAAGATAAAGCGCGTATGGCGTGCCGCCTGCCTTTAGCTGCTTAGCCCCCTTGTCGTAGAACGAGCCCATGTTGTAAAATATCGCCGAGCAGTATATCCACATAGTCGTTATCGCGTGGTAGATGTACTTGATATCCCTGAAAAATACATTGAGCGCCGCAAGCAGGAAACCCAGCCCCATAGCGAAAATGTAAGCCTCGATGATGACTATGACGATACCGAGATCCCAGAATGAGAAAAGCGGCCTGCTGTATTTTATCGAGTATACTGTTATAAGTATTACCAGAGCCCCCAGCGAAAATACAAAATCCACCATTGACGCTGTTATCTTCGACATCGGGAACATAAACTTTGAAACGTAGGTCTTTTTGAGGAGTGACGCATTGTCCGTTATTGACCCGAGTGCCTTGTCGGTAGCAGTCTTTATAAACTCAAATACAGTTCTTCCGCACATAAGGTATATCGGAAAAAGCTCTGTCTTTTTGCTGAAAAGCATGGTGAAAACTACCGACATTATTATCATTATAAGTAATGGGTTCAGTACACTCCATAAATACCCTAAAAAGCTGCGGCGGTATTTAAGCTTTATATCTCTCGCAACAAGCTGATAAAGCAGGTCCTTGTAATTTAGCAGCTCTAAAAACGAGCCTTCCTTGAATTTGCTTTTTTTCTGTTCTGCTGTCAAAACATTCATTCCTTTAAGTATTATTTGATGATATGGTCATCTCTTTGAAACACCACGGTTTCGCCCCGTACCCCGTTATCTGAGGTACTTTGATTGGTATGTCAGGTATATAGCCATATTTGATAATTATTCAATGATAATTTTAACATAAAGCCCGTTAAGTGTCAAGGATTTTGCCCCCATAATCGCCGCTTTGACCGAAAAAACAAGGCTTTTGCGCGCAGTTTACTGCAATTTTAATAAAAGACGCAAGCCGCTCATCACCTTGCACAAGGCATAAGGTAGCTGCCTGTTATCATTTTTTTTGAAGACATTATGTAAAATTTTTCACAAAAATATCGTTTATGTTTTGTATATCTTTACAAAAAAATGGTACGATTTTGCAGTATTTTAAATAAATTTCTGTAAGTGACTTGATTTTTGTACGCTTATGTAGTATAATAAACTTGGTATAATATGAATAATAAGCTAACTGTCGGATGACGAGTTAGTCAAATGAGTTAACAAATAATTTCGATAAGGAGGACGAAAGCAATGCTGTTTGATTCGATTGATTTTAAAGCTATGGAATCAAGCCTGAATA
>JAGAHK010000123.1 GCA_017627115.1 Bacillota bacterium
AGGGTATCACCGTTGACCAAATGTTTGCAAGATGTACGGCGAACAGGCAGTTTTTGAAACCTCGTTCGAGGGAAGTTTACGAATATTGCTATAATAAACACGCAAAGCCTGTTATCGGTGCAAAAAAGATGCGTGATATAAAATATTCGGATATGGTCTTGTACTTCAAATATCTTGCCAACGAACAGCATTTGAGTTTAAGTTCGATGCGTTCTATCTATCATTCGCTTACGCCGCTGTTCAAAATGGCATTGCGTGACGGAATAATAAAGATAGACCCGATAGACGGAGTTTTTGCCGAAATACGCAAAATGTATCAGCTGACACCAAACAAACGGAATGCGGTATCACAGGAAAACCTCAATAAACTTGCAAATTTCATAGCAAATTCACGCAAGGACAGCAAGTATTTGAATATCTTTCTTACACTTGCACTGACAGGTATGAGAGTTTCGGAATTATGCGGTTTGATGTGGCAAGACATTGACTTTGAAAATGAAACGATAAGTGTTGAACGCACGGTTGTTTATCTGAGCAAAGAAAACAAAAAAATCGTGCAAACACCGAAAAGCGAGTCGGGCATAAGGCAGATACCTATGATGTCAAAGCTAAAAGAGATCTTGCTTGAAATGTACGAAAACCAAAAGGATATGCCGCCAATAACCTGCGGCGAATATTCGGGTTTCGTTTTCGGCACAAAAACGGGTGCGCCCTACATCGCCAAAGATGTTGAGGATAAGTTCAGAAACGCCCTCAAACATTACAACGCTTATGAAATAGAACAAGCAAAACTCGAAAACCGCGAACCCGCACTTATAGAGAATTGTTGCCCCCACAGTTTGCGTCATAGCTTTTGCAGCCTACTTTGTGAAAATGACGTAAACATAAAGACCATACAAGAAATAATGGGTCATAAAAACGTCGCAACAACGATCAATATCTATTCCGAGGTAAGCGATACAAAAAAGCGTAATGAACTCCGCCAATTAGAAGAAAAATTCATTTCGATCAATTAAATGGTTTTACACCAATCTTACACCGATTTGTCGGACATTTTCGTGAAATTATAATAAGATATATCATAATCAAATTTATACCGCCCTTTCCAAAGCTGCTGTTTGAGAGGCTTTGAAAACCTGTGACAGGATATGGAAAAAGGGCGGTACTAATTATCATTTAACAAACTACCAAACATTTTTGTTTTTCCTATTTATAGCCAATAATCATACATCCAAGTAATATGTTATAGAAAAAATGGGAAAACTCAAAACTTTTATAATAAAAAGGGCAGGGGAACTTCATTGCAACCCTGCCTTTTTTGTTTATGTTTTTTCAGTATTCCGAAAAAAATCTTTCTATTTCTTTCATATCTTTTGTTTTTGTCAGTGCAAGCCGTAACAGTACGGCGGCTTTCTGCGGCGGCAGGTCATCTGCGGCAACAGTGTTTTTGCACAAAAGGTTAGAAGCGACTATGATGCCCTCACCTGTTCTGGAACTGATAACAACGGGTATATCAAGCCTGTTTATCACCTTTTTGAACCCTTCGTCAAACTCGCCCGCGCCTGCGCCTGCAATAACTATGCCGTCCGAGCGTTTTGCTGCAAATTCAAGTATTTCGGGGTCGGCATCGGCCGAAAAATATACTATATTCACTTTCGGCAGGATTTCAAGCTCCGATACGTCAAATTCGGACAAAAGGCTGTGCCGCCTTGTCGGCTTGTTGTAAATATAGACCTCGCCGTCACGCACAACGCCAAGTGCGCCCGTTTCTCTTGCGCCTATGGCAGCGGTGTGATAAGTGTTTGTTTTTGTGACTTGTCTTGCCGAAAAAATGCGGTCGGCAAAGACCGCAAGCACACCCAGCCCGACAGCCTTCGGCGATGCCGAAACACAGACAGCCTCATATAAATTCATATCACCGTCAGCCGAAACAGCGGTGGACGGACGCATAGAGCCTGTCAGTACAACGGGCTTTTCCGTCTTTACGGTCAGATCGAGAAAATATGCGGTTTCTTCAAGGGTGTCCGTTCCGTGTGTTATAACAAAACCCGAAATATCGGGTTCGGCTGCTTTTTTGTTTATGAATTTTGCAAGTTTTAGCCATATCACGGCGCCTATATCGTCTGAATTAAGGCTGCATATCTCGCAGACTTCTATATCGGTCACGGTTCGGGGCAGGGAAGATGTAAGTTCATTGGCAGTCAGCACTCCCGGGGTATATCCTGTTGTTTTTCCCGCATTGCCGACACCTGCAATAGTGCCGCCCGTAGTAAGTATGACCGTTTTTTTGCGTATACTTGTTTCCATATCCGTCAAATCACACTCCGTTATTCATCTTCAATACTATCAATGTCTTTTTCGCCCGTCTTTTCTATTGTGACATTCAGTCCGCTGTCTACTTTTACCAGATAATAATGGTCGAAATTGCCTGCTATGGGCGAGCGCTCCTTGACAGTCATTTTCGTTTCACCCTCTGATATGCCTTTGAATGTGTAAACTACATCATAGCCTGCGCCCGACATCTCTTCGTGATCCGACTTGGCATACACTCGCCTGCTGCCGTAGGAAACTATTTCTTTATCGAGCAAAACATCAAATGAAGGTCCTCCGCCGTCAAACGATTGGAATATAAGCTGTGCTTCAACACTTTTCATAAAAACACTTCCTTTCATAGCATACGATCATAGCATACAGGCACAGAATAAACAAAAGGGGCTGCCGCATTAAAGATATAAAACTCCAATGCGAAAGCCCACATATTATTTCAGTGTAAAAAAAGCAGGCTTTTCGTTTTCGGTCGCATATTCTATATACTTGCCCGTGCCGATAGCTACACAGCTGACGGCTTCATCGGCAATAACTGCATTTATGCCTGTTTTTTCTTTAATAAGTTTGTCCATACCGTAAAGCAGCGAACCGCCGCCCGTCATCACTATCCCACGCTCCGAAATATCCGCCGCAAGCTCGGGAGGTGTTTTCTCCAGAACATAGTGTACCGCGTCCACAATTGCTTCGGAACATTCGCGCATAGCTTCGTTCATCTCGTCCGAGGTGACTTTTATCTTCGCAGGCAGACCGTTTATCAGGTCTCTGCCGCTCACATCCATCGTCACAACATCTGTGTCACTGTATGCCGTGCCTATGTTTATTTTCAAAGCTTCCGCCGTGCGCTCGCCTATAAGCATATTATGCTTGCGCTTCATATATTTTATTATGGCATCGTCAAAATGGTCGCCTGCCATTTTCAGCGAGGTGCTTACTACATTGCCGCCAAGCGATATAACGGCTATATCGGTCGTACCGCCGCCTATATCCACGACCATGCTGCCGCAGGCTCGGTTTATGTCTATGCCTGCGCCTATTGCCGCGGCTATGGGCTCCTCTAT
The DNA here is from genome assembly GCA_017627115.1 of Bacillota bacterium. Classification (GTDB taxonomy): domain Bacteria; phylum Bacillota; class Clostridia; order Lachnospirales; family CAG-274; genus RGIG4310. Next base: position 3,387 of record JAGAHK010000123.1, read on the forward strand.
TATGTAAACATGGCTTGCGCCCGCAATGCGTGTTGTTTCCTCAACAGCACGGCGTTCCACCTCTGTTACCTTGCTTGGTACGCATACAGCGATGCGTGGTTTGCGGAACCAGTGTTTGCCCACCGATTTTTCAATAAAATACCGTATCATGCGCTCCGTTGTCTCAAAATCGGATATAACGCCTTCGCGCAGCGGGCGTACAGCCTCTATATTTTCGGGTGTTTTGCCTATCATGCGGCGCGCTTCCTCGCCCACAGCCAGAAGCTCGCCCGTAAACCTGTCAACAGCTACTACGGACGGCTCCTGCAAAACGATGCCCTGTCCCTTTTTGTATACCAGCACGCTTGCCGTGCCGAGATCTATGCCAATATCAGAACCGTAAAATAACATTTTTACTTCCTTCTATTCAAATATTTTATAGTAAGCGAATTAAATAATCAGACTTAAGCTTGCTTAAGTCGGATTATTTATGAGCCCCATCCTATAGTGAACGTCCAAATATTTTTGACGTTCACTATAAATCAAGTATTTTTAATCAAGTATTTTTAAATCATTATAAAAGGATCACTGCTTGGGTTTTTCTTCGGTCTCTTCAACTTGTTTTTTGATTATGCGCAGCATAACTATCCTGTTTTTCTCGGCCTGTTCTATATGGAAGATAAGACCGCTGTCCTCAACGCTTTCGCCTGCTTCGGGAAAACGTCCCAAAAGCCCGAGTACGTAACCGCCTATCGTTTCAACATCTTCGGAGTTAAGCTCGGTGCCGAGCATATCATTCACATCGTCAAGGCGCGTAACGGCTTCAACCATGAACTCGTTTTCGCTCACGGGAACTATCTCTTCCTGCTCATCCTCGTCACCGTCTATTATATCGCCTACTATCTCCTCTATCATATCCTGTAAGGTCAGCAGGCCTGCGGTGCCGCCGTATTCGTCAAGCACTATGGCCATACGAACGGAATTTGTGCGCATTATGGAGAAAAGCTGCGAACACGGCTTCGACTCGTAAGTGAAGTAGGGCTCGTGCATATAATCCTCAATTTTAAAATCGTCGGTGTCTTCAAGCAGCATAATATCCTTAAAAGAAAGTATGCCGATGATATGGTCAAGTGTTTCGCTGTAAACAGGCAGGCGCGTGAACTGTGTCTGTCTGAAAAGTGCAATAACATCCTTGAAGCTTGCATCAACGGGTAAAGCTTGCATTTCGGTACGCGGTATCATTACGTTTTCAGCCTTTGTGCTGCCAAAATCCACCACGTTGGTTATCATTTCGCGCTCGGGTGTTTCAAGTACGCCCTCCTCGTGACTTACCGTGACCATAGTCAACAGCTCCGATTCGGTAACGGTGGGCAGGCCTTTTTTGCCTTCCATGCCCAAAAGCTTGAATATGCCCGAGGTTATAATATCAAGTATTGCTATAAACGGCGTAAAAACAAACATACACGCCGCTATCGGGCCTGCGCAGAAAGCCGCAACTTTTTCACAGTTTTCCTTTGCGTAGGTCTTGGGCGTTATTTCGCCGAAGATAAGGACTGCGATCGTTGTTATTCCCGTTGCGATACCAACACCCTTGCTGCCGAAAAGATCTGTCGCAATGACCGTCGAAAGCGCAGAGGCACCTATGTTGACAAGGTTATTGCCGATAAGTATGGCAGAAAGCAGCTTTGCAGGGTTTTCAAGCACTTTTTGAACGACCTCTGCATTTTTGACCTTTTCATCTACCATATTGCGCAGCCTTATTTTGCTGATACTTGTCAGCGCGGTCTCTGCCGATGAGAAAAAGCCCGATAATGCCAGAAGCACTATCAGTATTATAGCCTGTGAGGGGCTGATATTGCCTATCGCTTTTGCCGCTGCTTGTGTAGCTGTCTGCGCCGCAAGCAGCAAATTATGGGAACTGTCGGGATCGGGGTTCACTTATATCACACTCCTGATGATCAAAAATAATAATACCTGTCCGAATACCGCGTTTTATGGGCTTTCGGTGGTTGTGTCTATATATTATAGCATATAGTTTTTGTTTAAACAAGTAGAATTTTGCGAAATTTGCCTTTGTTATAATAAAGAATTGATTTTGTAATTTGTTTGTAAAATTGCAGGGTCATTCACGCATATATTCTCCACAGCTTTACGCCTGTTATGGGTGTGGTATCGAAAAATTCGCCAAAACCCGTGTAAACATCGCAGCCGTTTCGCTTTACATACCCGTTGTACACTTCCACCATGCCGCTCGGGTACTTTCTTGCAGCCATATAATGCAGTCCGCCGCCTTTTTTGTTCCATACCAGAATTATATAAATGCCGCTTTTGGCTTCAAGATAATTGGTGTTTTCAATATTAAAGCCTTTCAACTTCAAAAAATCGGTTATCCTGTCGGGTCTTATGCCCCAAAGCCCCATTATCCACCTGCCGTGCCTTTCGTAATAGTCGGCTATGTTTTGCAGGGTGTCGGGACGTCTTAACAGTATCAGCGCATTGTACACTGCTATCAGACCGCAGCCGTTGTAGCTCATTGGTTTCACACCGAAACGCATTGCATTTATTGTCGTGCTGTGCTGATCGTAAATAAGCCCTTTTATTTGAAATCGGCGGTTGTGCGCCTTGTTTTTATCGGCTGTGCTCATATCTGTTTTATCCTTTCGACTGCATCTTTTGACGGTGTTA
>JAGAHK010000124.1 GCA_017627115.1 Bacillota bacterium
AGAGGGTGTTGCATTCAGCAACACCCTCTTTTTTATAAAACCGCAAGCCTTTCAAGCGCAACATATACCTGCGAGATCTGATACCATGTCGCAAGGTCCACAATACCTGTCTGCGGCAGATTGAATACCTGCTGGAAAGCAAGCACGGAAGCCTCCGTTTCGGCACCGAAAATGCCGTCTGCGGCAGGTCTGCCTATCGAATAATAGGTCTGCCCTATCCTCGCAAGCTGCCTTTGTATAACGGCAACCGCACTGCCGCGGCTGCCCCTTTGCAGCTCCGCCCCGGGATAACTCAAAGGCACACCGCCGACAATATCCGCCTGTTCAAGATATATATCGTCACCGTAGTAAAAGCGCAGTATATCAAGGGTATTAAAACCGCGCTGCGCAAGCTCCTGACTGCCCCATTGGCTCAACCAGCCGGCCCTCACGACCTCGCGCCCGTCCGAATACTGCGCAAAAAGCGGCTGGTCTCCACCCCTGCGCTTGATGTAAGTTGTAAAGGTCTCATCAACAATACGGCTTATCTCCTCAAATATCGTCCTGCCAAACTCGAAGGACTGGTCATAAGCCGTTGAATTGGTTATGGTAAAGCCATAGCCCTTGTTCCTGTACCACTCGGTATAAACACGGTTGAGCGTAAAGCTGATGATCGCAAGCACATTCGCCCTTATTGCCGCCTCGTCCCAGGTGGAATATATCTCGGAAGAAGCGACATTTTTTATATAGTCCTTGAAAGGCACATAATAATCGGGTGCATCACTGTCGGGCGTTCCCGAATGGACGATAACAAATTCGGGTATGACCACTGAATCAAGCACAACAAAACCGCTTTCCTCGGGTACGGTTTTGACCTCTTCCTCGGGTATCTTCTCGGGGTAATCACCGTTGAGTGCAGGCGCGGGCACGATTATAAGCTGTTCATCGCCCGTACCGCGTTCAAGCGGTGCATTTTGCAGACTGATCCCGTCGGGAAATATCTGTATACCCTCTATCCGCAGCGGAATATAGCCGTCCGCACGTATCTCCGCATTATAAGTAAAATACGGTCTTTCGCCCTCGGGGTATTCCGAAGACACAGGGTCGGGTGCGGCAAGCGGAAGTATCTCCGTCTCACCGTCGGGATCTGTGTAGACCGTATAAAGCTCGGCATTTTCATCGTCAAATACCGTTACAAGCGCATTTGAGACAGGGTCGGCAATACTTCCCCCATAGACCTGCACCTTTAAACCGCCGCTGAATTCTGCCATATTGACCTCCGAAAAAACACATTATATATAATAATATTCGGGTGTGCGGTTTTTGATACAGAATTTCAGCCTTGTATTACTTATACCCTACGCTCCATTTCATGCCAGCCGTGTCCGCCCCATACGGACGCAGATTTGCCGAGATACTTATAATCCATATTTTCGTACATTTTGATCTTTTCGTCAACGCAGGTAAGCACAAGCCTTTTGCTGCCGTTGTTTTTGGCAAGTTCAGCAAGCGAATTCATAAGTTCGCGCGCTATTCCCTGCTTTCTGTATTCGGGTAGAACACAAAGGCTCAATACCATTACATTCTTCCCGTTTTTGTCATGCAGGGACATATCTGTGAAAAATTCATCGCGAAAAGCCGTTTCATTGGTCGCGATACCCGTGATAAAGCCTGTCATTCTGCCGCTTTGTCTGTCAACGGCAACTATAAAAAGATCGGGTGCAAGTTCGGCGCGTTTAAGCATATCTTCGCGAGTACACGCTTCATTCGGCGGAAAACACGTCCTCTCCAGAACGGCGGCTTCTTCTGCCTGCTCGGGCTTGATAATACAGAAATCATATTTATCCCTTACCATATCTTATTCTCCTTTTTTGCCTTGATATATTTCAGCGCCGCCGCTGCCTTGCGGTCGGGCACGCATTTTATCTCCTTTTGGTCAAGATAGGCAAGTATGCCCTCTTTAAACGAAAACTTCACCTGCACGGCATACAAAAGCTGATGATTAAGCCCAAATTCCCTTTTGAAAAAGACATTTGTTTCCCTGTCGCCGTATTTCGGGTCGCCGACAACCGGATGACCGATAAGTTCAAAACTCTCCCTTATCTGGTGGCTTTTGCCTGTTATAAGCTTAACATCGAGCACGGTATATTCCTCACCCTTGCAAACGGGGCGGTACTGCGTTTTTACATAAGCCGCACCCTCGCGTTCTTCGGAGGTTATAAGCACCTTGTTTTCGCTGTCCTTGCTGTGCCAGCCGCTTATTTCGCCCGATTTGTCTATACTGCCCTTTACGGCGCAGATATAGTGCTTCTCAATGGTATTTTCCTTAAACGCAAGCGCAAGAGCCTGTGCGGCGGCAAGATTTTTTGCCATAAGCACAATGCCGCCCGTGTTGCGGTCAAGACGGTTTGCCACACCGGGTTTATACATAGGAGGTATCTCGTTTTTTTCTTTAAGG
>JAGAHK010000125.1 GCA_017627115.1 Bacillota bacterium
AAAGTGGTTCTGGAGCATACCGTATTTTGCGACTATATATTTCGGCAGGAGACCAAGCTCCATTTTGGGGTAGAGCATATTTATCTCCTTACGGGGATTTGTGCTGTTTTCAAGGTTATCCACAGCCGTTTTCCACTTGCCGTCCTCTTTGACAAGTACATATTCTTTAAGGACTGTCGTGTCGTCAAGACTGCCCACAACGGCAACGGCATAGCTGTTGTCGCACGCCATATGCTTTACATCATACTCACCGTCAAAATTTACAGCTTTCATTATCGCCTCGTAATCGGCATCGCCGCGCTTGGGGTTTTTGACATCGCCGTGTATGAAACTGTAGCTTAAAATAAGCTGTTCGTAATCGCTTTTTTGTATAAGTGCGCCCTCACTGTAAAAATCGTTGGAAACAAAGTAGCCTTCCTCGTTGTTGAAAGCGGTGAAAAGCTGGAGACGCTCATCATTTGCATCTATATTCGGCGCATAAGGTGCAAGGTCGCTTGCTTTTATATAAAGTATATCGGTAAGGTCGGCAACATCATCGCTGACATTTACAACGCCCTCATCGGCAAGGTCGCGCAGAGTGACCGTGTTGTTTTTCGTATCGTTGAACAAAAAGCCGTATTCCGTGATAAAGCTGTTTTCGCGTTCGTTTGAGTCGATATAATTAAGAAGCTTTGCATTGACATCTTCAAGCTGTGCCTTTACCTCATCGGTAAGTGGCTTGTCGCTGAGTCCGATAAGAAGTTCCTCTATCTCGGCTGTGGTGCCCTCAACGCTTTCTTCTTCCGCAGCGGCGGTCTCGTCTGCGGCTGTCACCGCCTGCGGTGCGGAGGGAACATCGGGTTCCGCTTTTTTATTGACATTGTATGCTATACAGGCGCCGCCTGCCACAACAACTGCAAGCGCGGCAAAAACACCTGCTGCCGCTTTTTTGTTTTTCATTTTTTATCCTCCGTGGTATCACTCTTTTTCCGTGTATTCGGCTTCCTTATCCTTTATAGTATCGAAAACATCGGCAAGCTCCGTGTGATGCAGCGAAAGCACCTTTTCGGCGGTCTCCTGCACTTTGTCCTCGTCAAAAGGCAGGCTCACAAGCCACACGGGGTTGTAATCGTCATCCATTTCCTCGACTTTTGCGCCGAAGGCTTCAAGCGCTGACGGGTCGTAATAGTCAAAGACCGCATCATACTCCCAGTCGCTGACATCCCTGCCTGTGGAAAGGCGCATATTGAAACGCTGTGCGCCGTCTTTTTCGTCAACAAAAAGGTTTACTATATATTCATCGAGCTTTTCAAGGCTGATGCTGCATATCTCTTTTTCAAGGAAGCCCGTTTTAGCATCCTTTAGCATAACAACATAGATGGTCTCCAAAACTTTTTATTCACTCCAATCGTGATGATGCAGGTCGCCGAAAAGCGTAAAATTTTCAAAGCCCTGCTGTCTTAACGCTTCATACAGGATTATCGCAACGGAATTTGACAGATTAAGGCTTCTGTAATCGCCTATCATCGGTATGCGCACACAGTCCTCCTTGTACCTTAAAAGTATCTCTTCGGGTATGCCGCTGCCCTCGCTGCCAAACATAATAAAATCCGTATCCCTGTATTCTATCTTGTCATAGTTTTTCCTTGCCTTTGTGGTCGCAATGATAATATGCGCATCGGGATTCTTTTGCAGAAAATCCTCGAAATTATCATAGTAAAACACTTTAAGGTCTTTCCAATAGTCCATGCCTGCGCGTTTAAGCGATTTGTCGTCAACATTAAAGCCAAGCGGACGTATAAGATGCAGAGCGGTGTCGGTAGCGACACAAGTTCTGCCGATATTGCCCGTGTTTTGCGGTATCTCGGGCTGATGTAAAACTATATTCATATTAATGCCCACTTTTTATTAAACTTATCTAAATAATTTTAACACATTATGTTGGTTTTTTCAAGTATTTTATGAAAGCTTTGCCAATTGATCGTGTGCGGCGGATAAAACTTTCGGTTTTACAGGTCGTCATCCACGTTAAGCGCCTCTACAAGCTCAATATCCTCGTGCCTTTCGGCGAAGTTGTTGAGCGTGTAGTTATTTGCAAAAAGCAGGATGGGTCTGTTAAAGTGGTCGAAAACAAGAGTGCAGCGTGAACCCTCATACTGTTTCAGCTCGTCTGCCGTCTTGTTGCGCACCCACCTTGCAACGCTGTAATCCATAGGTTCCATACGTATATCGGAGTTATACTCGTTTTTAAGGCGGTATTCAAACACCTCGAACTGGAGTGCGCCGACTGCACCGAGAACAACATCGTTGTATTCGGTTTTGTATATCTGAACGGCGCCCTCCTGTGCAAGCTGGTCAACGCCTTTCTGGAACTGCTTTGCCTTCATTGTGTCCACGGGGCGCACTTTCATAAACAGCTCGGGCGGGAAAGTCGGCAGCGGTTCAAAGAACAGCTTTTGCTTGCTGTCTGTAAGGGTATCGCCTATCTGATAGTTGCCCGAATCGTAAATACCGATAATATCGCCTGCTATAGCCTCGTCCACAGTCTCGCGCTCGTTTGCCATAAGCTGTGTGGACTGGTTGAGCTTGAACTGCTTGCCCGTGCGCGAAAGCGTAACATTCATACCGCGCTCGAAAGTGCCCGAGCATATGCGCAGAAAAGCAAGTCTGTCACGGTGCGCAGGGTTCATATTTGCCTGTATTTTGAAAATAAAGCCCGAGAAGAACTCGTCCGTGGGCTGAACTTCGCCGTCAAGCGTTTTTCTTGCGCCGGGTGCGGGTGAAAGACGCAGGAAATGTTCAAGAAATTCCGTAACGCCGAAATCCGCAAGCGCAGTGCCGAAAAATACGGGCGAAAGCTTGCCTTTTGAGATAAGGTCCTCGTCAAAAGTATTGCCCGCACCGTCAAGAAGTTCAACTTCCGCGCGCAGGTTCTCAAGGTTCTCACCGAAAAGTATATCGTCAAGGCGCTTATCGTAAACACCGTTTTCGTCCAGCTCTATGGTCTCTTTGGTTTTGTAGAGGTGTATCTTGTTTTCGAGGCGGTCGTAAACGCCCTCGAAATAGGTGCCGCAGCCGATAGGCCATGTTACGGCAACACTGGGCAGACCGAGCGCATTTTCAAGCTCCTCCATTACCGAAAGGGGGTCGTTTGCCTCTCGGTCGAGCTTGTTGATGAAAGTGAAGATAGGTATACCGCGCATACTGCACACCTTGAACAGTTTTTCCGTCTGTGCCTCGACGCCCTTTGCCGCATCTATAACCATCACTGCGGAATCGACAGAAGTAAGTATGCGGTAGGTGTCCTCGCCGAAATCGTTATGACCCGGGGTGTCCATTATGGAAACTATTTTGCCCTCGTATTCAAACTGCATAACGGATGAGGTGACGGAAATACCTCTCTGCTTTTCTATCTCCATCCAGTCGGATTTTGCGGAACGTCCCTTGCGCGCCTTTACGGTACCTGCCTGGTGTATCGCACCGCCGTGGAGCAGCAGCTTTTCCGTAAGGGTGGTCTTGCCCGCATCGGGGTGAGAGATTATGCCGAAAATTCGTCTTCTGTTTATCTCGTTTATATTGGGTGTTGACATATATATCCTCCTGAAATAAAATAAACAATTCTATACCATTTTAGATAATACCACTATTTTGCAGTCCGTGTCAAGGCTGTGTCGTATTTGAGTTTTCCTATTTTTGTTATATTCTTTGGATGTATTATTATTGGCTATAAATAGGAAAAACAAACTGTCAAAAAATTTATTATTGAAAACCTTTCCCCGATATGCTAAAATCAGGGTATATAAGGTATTTTGACGAATTTCGGGGAGAAGCGCAATGGCATTAAGTTTTATTATCGGCGGCTGCGGCTGCGGCAAAACAAGCGAATGTATAAAAAGAATATCGGAGCTTGAAAAAACACCATGCAGTATATTATATATAGTACCGCAGCAGTTCACGCTTGAAACGGAACGTCTGCTGCTTGAGGCAAGCGAAAACGGTGCGATAATGAAGACCCGTGTTTTAAGTTTCCGCCGTCTTGCGTACACATTGATGAATGACAGCGAGAGCCGACCTATGCTTTCCGCACTCGGCCGTGCCTTTGTTGTGCGCAGGATAGCCTATGAACACAAAGACGAGCTGGAGCATTTTTCAAAGTCGATAGACAAGCAGGGTTTTCTTGACAGTCTGGTGAATCTTATAACGGAATTTTACCAATACAACATAACGCCCGAAAAACTGCTTGAAGCCTACAACGGCACGGACAAAAACGAGAGCCTGAGCCTGAAACTCAAAGACCTGTATATCATATACAGCGCCTACCGCGACTATATACAGACCGCCTACACCGTTTCGGAGGAGGCTTTGGAACTGTTATGCGACAGGATAAAGGACTCGGAGCTTATAAAAAATTCGCATATTTTTATTGATATGATGGATTATTTTATACCGCAGGAATACGATGTTATACGTCGGCTTCTTCTGCATGCAAAAAGCGTTACCGTTGCACTCAACGGCGCTTTTAAAAGCCTGTCTTTCGGCTCCTACTCGGTCTTTGACCCCTATTTCGAGACAAAACGCACCGTCAACCGCCTGCTCGATATGGCAAAGGAGTGCAAAGTCACGGTCGAAAACAGCCTTTTCCTTACCGAGAGCAAAAGGCACGGCTCTCACCCCGATTTTTTATATCTGCAAAAGAATTATTTTTATACAAAGGCTCAGCCGTGTCCGACTGCGCCCGAAAATATACATATCACCCAGGCGAACGATATTGATACCGAGCTTGATGATGTGTGTGCCAAAATATCGGGGATTGTGCGCGAAAAAGGTCTGCGCTATGACGATATAGCCGTTATAATAGACAGCTCGTACCATACGGCGCTCAAAAACAGGTTCGATGCTTATAATATCCCCGTGTTCATCGACAGCAGCCGCCCTGTTTCGCAGCATCCTCTCACGGGCTTTATACTTGCGGCTCTCGATATTCTTTGCTACGGCATAAACACAAAAAATATACTGAAATATGCTAAAAACGCCTTTTCACCCGTTTCGGACGAGGATGTCTGCCTGCTTGAAAACTATGTTTTAAAACACGGGCTTGACGGCTATGCCTGGGGCAAAAAGGAATGGCGCTACGGTTTCTCCTCGGCCGAAAGTGAGGGCTATATGCGCATAAATGCGGCAAAAAACGCCTGCACGGACAGCCTTAAGCCGCTTACCGACAGCATAAAGAAGAACAAGACCTATACCGCGCGTTATATCACTGAAAAAATATATGAGTTTCTTTTTGCAGTCGGTGCGGACAAAAAGCTTGAAGAAATGTGCAAAAAAGCCGAAGATGACGGCGATCTGAACGCTTTTCGCAGGCACAGCCGCATCTGGAACGAACTTGTGCGCATATTTGAAACAATGGTGCTGATAGACAATAAAGAAAGCGATATTGCGGAGTTTTCCGCCGTGCTGCGTTCGGGGCTTGAACTTTGCAAAATAAGCATAATACCGCCGACACAGGACAATATTATCATAGGCGATATAGACCGCAGCCGTCTGCCGCGCATAAAGGCGCTTTTTATGCTTGGTATGAATGAGGGCATAATACCGCCCTATACCGATGATATAGGCATATTCGGCGACAGGGAGCGCACATTCCTGACCGAAAAATACTTTGAGATGTCGGCGGATAACCTGCACAAGATAAACCTTATTGATATGAATATATACACTCTGCTATTAAAGCCCGACAGCAGCCTGTATTTAAGCTATACCTCTTTCGATCAAAGCGGCAAAAAAGCTGTGCGTTCCTCCGTTATTTCAAGGCTTTTGAAGCTGTTTCCCAAAACGGAGATAAAAGCGGCGGCAAAGGCTCTACGACCGTCCTCACCCGAGCCTGCTTTTGAGAAAATGACGGGCAGGCTGCGCGCATACCGTGACGGCAGTGATGTATCGGACGAGATATACAAGACCTATGCGTGGTTTAGGGAAAGCGCAGAGTACCGACACAAGCTTGAAATGCTGAAAATCATAGCTTCGGACGAGCTTGCAAAGCCCGAAAACACAAATATGACACTTTCAAGAGCCGCTGCCGAAAAGCTTTACGGTCTTGCATTGAGCGGCAGCGTGAGCAGGCTTGAAGCCTATGCAAACTGCCCCTTTGCGTATTTTCTCAACTACGGGCTGCATATAAGAGAGAGGGATGTATACGAATTTGATGCGATACATCTCGGAAATGTGTTCCACAGCGTATTGGAGGGCTTTTCAAACAGCCTTTCAAACAGCAAAAAGGATTGGCGCGAGCTGAAAAACAGCGAGATAACGGCAGAGGTGGAAAAATGCGTTGACAGTCTTATCCCCGAAGCATTCAATGATTTTATAGCCGAGGATCCGCAGTTTTCACACACTATGCAGCGTATAAAAAAGGTAATGTCGCACAGCATAAGCGCACTTTGCAGCCATGTTCGTGCGGGCACTTTCGAGCCTGCCGAGTTCGAGGTGGGTTTTGGCACGGGCAGGACCCTGCCGCCCATAGTTTTTGCTCTTGACGACGGAAAATGCATTATCCTGAACGGCAAGATCGACCGCGTGGATATACTTGAAAGCGACGGCAAAAACTATGTCAAGATAATAGACTACAAATCGGGAAACCGTGATTTCAGCCGCGAGCAGCTGTATTACGGTATGCAGCTACAGCTGATACTGTATATGGACAGTTATATAAAGACCAAAAAGGCGGCATCGGGCAAAGAACTGCTGCCGGGCGGTGTGTTCTACTTTAAGGTGAGCGACCCCTTTGTGGAAAAAAACAACGGCGATATAGATATTGAAAAGCTGATACTTGAACAGTACGATATGAACGGGCTTGTGCTGAATGAAAATGCGGTATTGAGCGCCATAGGCGAGGTAACGCCGCCGAAAACGGCAGCAAGCCGTATGAAAGTGGAAACGCTGAAAAGCGTGCAGACAGCCGACAGGGGCGATTTCGGAAAACTCTGCGAAGATGCGGAGAAGATAACGCAGCTTCTGGGCAGGGACATACTTGACGGGAAAATAGATATACGCCCCGTGAAATACAAGCAGGAAACGGGCTGTCAATACTGCGCTTATTCAAGCATATGCCGCTTTGAAACAAGGGAAAATGCGCAGTACCGCACAAATAAAATAACGGATGAGACCGAACAGTGAGAAATGAACAGCGAGATAAAAAACATAAAACTTGAAAGAACCGAAACAAAACCTCTTTACAAACAGCTTGCGGCGGAGATATATGCGCTTATGAAAAGCGGCGGCATAGAAAACGGCGAAAAAATGCCGTCCGTAAGGCAGCTTGCGGCGGCTCTGGGCATAAACAACGGCACGGCTGCCGCGGCATACCGCACACTTGAAGAAAAAAATGTGCTGCGCACGGCACACGGCAAGGGCACATTCTGCTCAATGCAAAACGAGGATGTATACACGCCGATAGTAAAGCGCAAAAACCCGTATATCACGGCAAGTTCCGATATAAAGGCGGATCTCACAAAAACTTCCGTTTCGGACACACTTTTCCCCGTGGACAAGTTCCGCGATATTTTCAATATGGTGCTGGAGCGTGACAAAGGTCAGGCTTTCAGTTATCAGCCGTCGGTGGGCTATGAGCCGTTAAGGCAGAACCTTGCGCGCCTGCTTGCCGAAAAAGGCATAAAGACAAGCGCCGACAGAATACAGATAATCAGCGGCTCACAGCAGGGTATAGACCTTGTTGCGAGAGCATTTGTACGCAGCGGCAGTGCGGTATTCTGCGAGCAGTTTACCTATCTCGGCGCCGCAAACTCTATGCTTGCGCAGGGTGCGGAGATATTCTCCGTGCCGCTTGAAAGTGACGGGATAGATATAAATACACTTGAAGATATGATAAAAAGCCGTCTGCCCCGACTTGTGTACATTATGCCGCGTTTTCAGACACCTACGGGCATAAGCTACAGTCTCGAATGTAAGCGCACCCTGCTCAATCTGGCGTATAAATACGATTTTTATATAATAGAAGAGGACAATCTTTCCGATTTCGACTACTCGGGCAGTCCGACTGCACCGCTGAAAGCGCTGGATTACAAAAACAAGGTCATATATATAAAAAGTTTTTCAAAGATACTTATGCCCGGGCTGCGGCTTGGATATATGGTGCTGCCCAAAACCGTGAGCGAAAAGATAGCGGGGCTGAAAGCAAGCACGGACATCAGCACATCGGGCTTTACACAGCGTGCCTTTGATATGTTTTTGCAGACAAAAGGCTGGGAACGGCACAAAAGCGATATTGCAGCCCGTTTCAAAGCAAAGTATAGCCTTGCGCTTTCGCTTGCACGAAAGCATTTAAGCGGCTTTTTTGAAATATCCGAACCCAAAGGCGGTCTTATACTCTGGCTGAAACTAAAAAAAGGGTACGATACCGACAGCCTTATAAAAGCCTTTGCGGAAGCGGGCACCGCCGTTATTTCGGGCAGTTTTTACAGCCCCGCGTCCGAGAACACACCGTATATCGCACTGTCATTTGCGGATATTGACGAAAGTGCGATGAAAACGGGATTTGAGATAATGGAAAGGGTCTGCGCGGAATTGCTTTAAAATCAATACTGCCTTAAACATAAAAAGGAGCCGTTGAAAAAACAGCTCCTTTTGCATTTAAGTATTAAGTATGGCAATAACATCAAGCATATCGGGCTCATCCTTTGTCGGGTCGCCTGCTCTTGCGGCTATAAGCTGACTTTCCGTAAGAGCGGTCACTGTGCCGTTTATGTATTTAAGCAAAAGCGCAGCATCCTTTTCATCGGCATTATTTTCCTCATCCAAATCAACATTGCCGAGTTCAACAAAGGCAAAACCGTTTTGGTCGGCATAGTATTTCAGATTATCGCTGCTGTTGTCTATATGCCCGTAGATAGTGAATCCCTCTGTCGGCTGTCCGTTTACATAACCGAAATTACGGTAATTTGCAGCAACGGAAACATATTTATTTTTTAGCACAACATATTTAAGCGGAGCATCGAAAAACGCATTTCTGTTTATAATAACAAAATTCTCACCTACAAAATACGCCTTTTCAAGCTGTGAACAGTTCATAAACGCAGACCAGCCTATCGTGCTGACATTTTTCGGTATAACAACAGAAGTAAGGCCGCTGCCGTCAAAAGCACTGTCTTTAATCCATATAATACTGTCGGGCAGGGAAACCTGCTCAAGCGCGGTATAATCATAAAAAGCATAAGCACCGACAGTTGTTATCCCGTCCTCTGTAACAACCTTTTCTATCTTGCCTTTCAGATATTCCCAAGAGGGTCTGTCTGTTTCCGTGAAGTCGGGCATTTCGCCGCTGCCGCTTATTGTAAGTGTTTTTGTCACATAAGAAAATGTCCATTCGCAGCTGCCTGCCGTGCCGCTTATTTCGGCATCAAGCACCGTTACTGCGGGTGTACACACATCGAGCGTTTTAGCGTCAAAATCATAAAACGACAGATTTTCGTCACCCATTTTTATTTTTGTATCATCGGTAAAATAATATCCGTCTTTTGCGGTCAGGGTGATATTGCATACATATAATTCACCTGTCGAAACACTGCTCTCTTCATCGAGCCTTTCCGTCATACTGCCATCCTCATCTTCATACCAATCAATATCCGAAATTTCACATTCGCTTTCGGGCGAAACGGAAAGTGTTATTGCAAAATAGGGGTTTTCTCCGCTGTAAAGGTCTCTTATGCCGCTTATTTCCACAGTCTCAACGGCTTTATCCCATTTTGCATAAAGTGTAGTATTGGCGGTTATAGGCGTTTCATAGAAATCAAACTCATTCACACACGCAGCTTCTCTATACCAGCCCATAAATTTATATCCGTTGGCTTCGGGGTCGTCGGGTATCGGCGATTTGTCCCCCGAAAGCACCGTTTCCGCTTCGGGCGCGGTGCCGTGTCCGTTTGTGTTGAATGTTACCGTATAATACGGCAGCCATTTAGCGTAGAGTGTCAGGTTTGAAGTTACGCTTGTGTTGAAATCATATGGGTTTATACAAGCTGCTTCTTTGTACCAGCCGTCAAACTCATATCCCGATGCTGTGGGCGCTTTGGGGTACTTAACTTTTTGTCCCTTAAGCACGTTTTGGGATACGGGCGCAGTTCCGTGTCCGTTTGCCTTGAAAGTTACCGTATAATATGTCCAAATACTGCTGTAATTTTGAAATTTGACCGTTGTGTTTTCACCGAATACCAAGTTTGCGTTTGCGCTTGTGAGCGATACCGTCTGTGCATTGGCCGTCAATGTGTAATCCACGCCCTCTGTTAATGTGTTATGGTAGTTTTCGGATAAAAACGTACCAAGAGTATCACTGCCGCAAATAACATGATCAATATAGT
>JAGAHK010000126.1 GCA_017627115.1 Bacillota bacterium
TATTTTACAAAGGAGAAAAAATATGTACAAAACATTTAAAATGGATCTTGCAGGCAGAGAACTTTCCGTTCAGATAGACAGAGTTGCCGAGCTTGCAAACGGCGAATGTATTGTTCGTTACGGTGACACTGTTGTTCTCGTTACCGCTACTGCATCCGAAAAACCAAGAGCAGGTATTGATTTCTTTCCTCTTTCAATTGATTATGAGGAAAAGATGTATGCAGTCGGCAAAATACCCGGCGGTTTCACAAAGCGCGAAGGCAGACCTTCCGAACACGCTATTCTTACAGCGCGTGTTATCGACAGACCTATCAGACCTCTCTTCCCCAAGGATTACAGAAATGATGTCTGCATCAACGCACTTGTATTATGTGTTGACCCGGATTGTGCACCCGAGATCTGCGCAATGATAGGATCTTCTATTGCACTTTCTATTTCCGATATACCTTTCTATGGACCCACAGGTTCTGTTTCGGTTGGTATGATCGACGGTCAGTATGTTATCAACCCCACTGCCGCTCAAAAAGCTGTCAGCCGTATGAGCCTTACGGTTTCTTCTACAAAGGAAAAAGTAATGATGATCGAGGCAGGTGCTGATGAAGTTACAGACGAGGAAATGTACAATGCTATTATGTTCGGTCACGAGCAGAATGTTGAGATCTGTAAGTTCATTGACGGTATTGTTGCAGAATGCGGCAAGGAAAAACACAGCTACGAAGAACACGTTGTTGATCACGATCTTTACGAGGCTATAAAGGAACTTATCCCCGCACAGCGCATGGAAGAAGCTGTATTTACAGATATGAAGCAGATCCGTGATGAAAGGATCTCCGAGATCAACGAAGAATGTGTATCGGCTTTATTTGAAAAATTCGGCGGTGAAGATGATGAAGAAGCATTCGCTGCTGTTATTGACGAAGCTATCTACAAATACGAAAAAGAAACTGTTCGCCGTATGATATTACGTGATCACAAGCGACCCGACGGACGTGCTCTCGACCAGATACGTCCTCTTTCCGCAGAAGTGGATATCCTTCCCAGAACACACGGTTCAGCGCTCTTCAAGAGAGGTCAGACACAGGTACTTACTGTCACTACCCTTGCATCCGTCGGTGAAGCACAGCGTATTGACGGTCTTGACGAAGAAGAAACTTCAAAGAGATATATACATCACTATAACTTCCCCGGTTACTCAACAGGTGAAGCAAAGCCGTCCAGAAGCCCCGGACGCCGTGAGATCGGTCATGGTGCTTTAGCGGAACGTGCACTTCTGCCCGTTATTCCCAATGAGTCGGAGTTCCCCTACGCTCTTCGCCTTGTTTCGGAAGTTTTAAGTTCAAACGGTTCTACTTCTCAGGCAAGTGTATGCGGCTCTACCCTTTCGCTTATGGCAGCAGGTGTACCCATTAAGCGTCCTGTTGCGGGTATTTCCTGCGGTCTTGTCACAGGCGAAACAGATGATGACTTCATTCTTCTTACCGATATACAGGGCCTTGAGGACTTCTTCGGTGATATGGACTTCAAGGTTGCAGGTACTCACAAAGGTATCACAGCCATACAGATGGATATGAAGATACAGGGTCTTACACCCGCTATTATCAAGGGCGCTATTGAGAATACACACAAGGCAAGAACTTATATTCTTGACGAAGTTATGCTCAAAGCTATACCCGAACCTCGTAAAGAGCTTTCAAAATACGCTCCGAAGATACAGTTTGTACAGATCAATCCCGACAAGATGGCTGAAGTTATCGGCTCAAAGGGCAAGACTATCAACAAGATAATCGAGCTTTCGGGTGTTGATAAGATAGATACAGAGGACGAGGGCAAGATCTACATTTCATCAACAGATGCAGAAGCAATTGCTAAGGCTGTTGAAATGATAACAATGATAGATAAAGGTCCGGAAGTCGGCAAGGTTTATTCGGGTACCGTTACCAGAATAATGAGCTTTGGCGCTTTTGTTGAGATAGGTTTTGAAACAGAAGGTCTTGTACACATTTCAAAGCTCGCTCACGAACGTGTTGCAAAAGTTGAGGATGTTGTAAATGTCGGTGATGTTATCGAAGTTAAGGTAACCGAGATCGACGATCAAGGCAGAGTTAATCTTTCAAGAAAAGCTTGTCTGCCCAAGCCCGAAAGAAAAGAAAATAACGAAGAATAATAAGCACACTAAAAAGCCGTCACAAATTAAATTGTGGCGGCTTTTAAAAATTGTTATATTTAAGCGTTCTTTTTCTTGTAAACTATCTGCGGCTGAATACCGTTTTCAACAACATCTTTTGTTATTATACACTTTTCTACCGACTTATCCGACGGTGTTGAATACATAATATCCATCATAAAACTTTCCATTATCGCTCTCAGACCTCTTGCGCCCGTTTCCTGTGTTATAGCCTTTTTTGCTATTGCCGTGAGTGCAGACGGCTCAAATTCAAGCTGAACGCCGTCCAGTTCAAGCAAATACTGATATTGCTTTACAAGCGCGTTTTTAGGCTCTGTGAGTATTCGTACAAGTGCTTCTTCATCAAGACTTTCAAGGCTTACAACGGTCGGCATACGTCCGATAAGTTCTGGTATAAGACCGTATTTATGAAGATCCTGCGGTACGATATTCTTGAAAATATCCGATGCACGAAGTTCTTTTGAAGATTTGCTCTCCGAACCGAAACCGATAACTTTCTCATTGATACGGTTTTCTATTATCTTTTCAAGGCCTGCAAAAGCACCGCCGAGAATAAACAGAATATTTGTAGTATCTATCTGCAAAAACTCTTGATGCGGGTGTTTTCTGCCGCCCTGCGGAGGTACATTTGCAACCGTACCTTCAAGTATTTTCAAAAGCGCCTGCTGAACACCCTCACCGCTAACATCGCGTGTTATAGACGGATTATCGGATTTTCTTGCTATTTTATCTATTTCGTCGATATAAATAATACCTCTTTCGGCAAGATCCATATCGAAATCCGCTGCCTGGATTATTTTAAGCAGGATGTTTTCAACATCCTCGCCCACATAGCCCGCTTCTGTCAAAGATGTAGCATCTGCGATAGCAAAAGGCACATTTATTAGCTTTGCAAGTGTCTGTGCAAGCATTGTTTTGCCAACGCCTGTCGGACCCACAAGCAAGACATTGCTTTTTTGCAGTTCAAGACCGTCTGATGTGGTACCGCTGTTAATACGCTTGTAATGGTTGTAAACGGCAACAGAAAGGGCCTTTTTTGCGTCATCCTGCCCTATTACATATTCATCAAGCGCAGCTTTCAATTCAGCGGGTTTAGGCAGTTTAGAAGAGCTGCCGTCATTATTCCAGTCAACGTCATCGGCGTCGAAAAGATTTTTCCTGCCCACACCAAGTTCGTCTATCATATCGGAGCAATAAGAAACACATTCGTTGCAGATATTGGCATTTAAGCCCGAAAAAATATTTTCGACCTGTGACTGTGTTTTACCGCAAAATGAACATACCATTTCTTTTTTTGATGCCAAAGTTTTTTTCCTCCTTGAAAAAATTATTGAGGCTTGGTTATAACAGCATCTATAAGACCGTATTCTTTGGCTTCTTCCGCTGTCATATAATTATCTCTGTCGGTATCCTGCTGAACGATCTCCAAAGGTTTGCCCGTGTTCTCGGCAAGCATTTTGTTCAGTCGATCTTTGATTTTAAGTATCTGCTTTGCAGTGATCTCAATATCAGATGCCTGACCTCTTGCACCGCCCAAAGGCTGATGGATCATTATTTCTGCATTTGGCAAAGCATATCTTTTGCCTTTCTGACCGCCTGCGAGCAAAAATGCTCCCATGCTTGCTGCCATACCTATGCAGATAGTTGAAACATCAGGCTTGATGTACTGCATTGTATCATAAATAGCAAGACCTGCAGTGACCGAACCACCCGGACTGTTTATATAAAGACTGATATCCTTATCGGGGTCCTCCGCAGCAAGAAAAAGAAGCTGTGCAACAACAAGGCTTGCCGTTACATCGTTGACTTCTTCGCCCAAAAATATAATTCTGTCTTTCAGTAGACGGGAATAAATATCATAAGAGCGCTCTCCCCTGCTCGTCTGGTCAACAACTATAGGTACTAAACTCATATTTTACACCTCCGTGTAGAAAAAACTTATTAAAATAGTTATTATAATAAAAGGAAGTCAAGAAGACTTCCTTTTTATGCCAATTATGCCTCGGCAGGTGCTTCAACAACGTTGTCTGTAACAAAATCAAGTGCCTTCTGAACTTTAATGTCTTCAATAAGGTTCTTTCTGTCTTCTTCTCTGATAACGTCTTTAAGCTTATCGTATTCCATACCGTAGCTTTCGGCGATACGCTTGATCTCTGCGTCGATTTCTTCTTCCGTAGCATCAAAGCCCTCTGCCTTTGCAACTGCTTCAAGCGCAAGACGACCCTTTACCTGCTTTTCACTCATAGGTCTGTAAGCATCGCGCATAGCCTGGATATTCTGACCCATATATTCAAGGTACATATCAAGGCTGAGACCCTGCTGCTGAATGTTTCTGCTGAATTCATTGATCTTGATATCAATATCATTTTCGATCATTGCATCGGGAACATCCATTTCAGTGTTGTCGATAAGCTGTGTAAGCACGCTTTCCTGCTTTGCATTCTTTGCAGCGATCTGCTTCTGTGCTAAAAGTTTACCCACAATATCGTTCTTATATTCTTCAAGTGTCTCAAATTCTGTTGTATCCTGAACAAACTCATCATTAAGCTCGGGATATTCCTTATATTTGATCTCCTTGATCTCAACTTCAAACTTGGCAGGCTTGCCTGCAAGATCTGTCTTGCCGTAATTCTCAGGGAATGTTACATTAACTGTAACATCATCGCCGATACTCTTGCCGACAAGCTGCTCTTCAAAAGTATCAATAAATGTATGGCTGCCTATCTCAAGGTCAAAGTCCTTGCCTTCGCCGCCCTCAAATGCAACATCATCAATATAGCCCTTAAAATCGATAGTTGCTATATCACCATCCTGTACGGGTCTGTCTGTAACAGTGATGATACGTGCATTCTTCTCCTGATCTTTTTTAAGTTCAAGCTCAAGTTCTTCATCGGAAACTTCAAGATCGGGTTTCTCGAATGTAAGGCCTTTGTATGTTCCTGCTTTAACCTCGGGCTTTGTATAAACCTCTGCTGTGAATGTAACGCCGTTGTCATCAATAGCTGTTACATCGATCTCGGGTTTGGAAACAACATCAAGACCGTTTTCCTTAACTGCACTCTCATATGCATCGGGAAGCACAAAATTGATGGCATCATCATAGAAGATAGCCTTGCCATACTGAGCCTCAATAAGCTTACGGGGTGCTTTGCCCTTACGGAAGCCCTGAACATTGATCTTGTTTTTATTTTTATTGTAGGAGTATTTCATACCCTCCTCAAATCTGTCTGCGTCTACGCTGAAAGTAAGTTTTACCTTATTTGCTTCAATTTTTTCAACTGTACTGCTCATTAAAAGTGTTCCTCCTTGTTGTAATTCTATACACTGCCTTTAATTATAACACATAAATGAAAGAATTACCAGCATTTTTTTGATTTTTTCGGAATTTTTTTAAAAAGATTTTTTTGAACACAATAGAAACGCTGAATTTATGGGATTTTTTGACAAAAAGAACCGGAAAATAATCAGGCAGTAAATGTCATTTAACATTTGTTATAAAATTGTTAAATGAAGTATTTACATAAATCAAGTAATTATGCAAGTTTTGAAAACTCTAATTAATACTTTTTTATTATATATTAAAAGAGAA
>JAGAHK010000127.1 GCA_017627115.1 Bacillota bacterium
ACACGGGCTTTCCGTTTAAAAAAGCGCTTGCAAAGCAGGGTTTAAGCTTTATATGCGAGGTGAAAAAAGCCTCGCCCTCAAAAGGCATTATAGCGGAGGATTTTGACTATCTTTCGATCGCAAAGGAATATGAAAATGCCGGAGCGGCAGCAATTTCCTGTCTTACGGAGCCTTTTTGGTTCAAGGGTTCGGACAGGTATCTTGAAGAGATAAGCAAAAATGTGTCCATACCCGTTTTGCGCAAGGATTTTACGGTCGATGAATATATGATATACCGCGCAAAAATACTCGGCGCAGATGCCGTGCTGCTCATATGCGCTGTTTTAAGCCCGTCACAGCTGAAAGAATACTGTGATATTGCCGCAGGTCTCGGTTTGTCCGCACTTGTGGAAGCACATGACGAAAACGAGATAGGTATGGCGCTTGATGCAAAGGCGGAGATAATAGGTGTAAACAACCGTAATTTAAAGGATTTTACGGTAGATATAAACAACTCGATAAATTTAAGAAAGCTTGTGCCGCCCGAGGTAATTTATGTTTCGGAAAGCGGTATGAAAACAAACGAGGATATTGCAAAGCTTTATAAAAACGGCGTGAATGCCGTGCTGATAGGCGAAACGCTGATGCGAAGCGACAATAAGAAAGAAATGCTTGCGCAGCTCGGAAAAGGGTGTATGTAAACAGAGGGCATAGAGGGCATATATGATGAAAATAAAGATATGCGGCTTGTTCCGTGACGAGGATATAACTTATGTAAATGCGGCAAAGCCCGATTATATCGGTTTTGTGTTCTTTGAAAAAAGTCACCGCAATGTTTCTTTTGAACGTGCGGCGCAGCTGAAGCAAAAACTCGATAAAAACATAAAGGCGGTCGGGGTTTTTGTTGACGAACCCTTGTCGGATATGGTAAAATATGTGACCGGAGATGTGCTTGATGTGATACAGCTGCACGGACACGAGGACAACGAATATATAAAGGCACTGAAAACCGTAGGCAGCAAACCTGTATGGCAGGCTTTTAAAATACGCAGCAAAGAAGACGTACAAAAAGCAGAGAACTCCGCTGCGGATATGCTTGTGTTGGATAACGGAAAGGGCACGGGCGAAAGCTTTGACTGGTCGCTGCTTGAAAATATCGGCCGACCGTTTTTCCTTGCAGGCGGCATAAATGCCGAAAATATTGACGGGGCGCTCGAATACTCGCCCTATGGCATAGATGTCAGCAGCGGTGCGGAGACCGACAAAGTAAAGGACAGGAAGAAAATTGAATATATAGTTGCAAAATGCAGAAGAGATAAAAAACAGAAAGGAAATGAAAAAAATGAGTAAAGGCAGATTTGGCGAATTCGGCGGACAGTATGTTCCCGAGACCCTTATGAACACGCTTTATGAGCTTGAAGAGGCTTATGAGTTCTATAAAAACGACAAGGCGTTCAATGACGAGCTCACCGCTCTTTTGAATGACTATGCAGGCAGACCCTCGCTTTTGTACTATGCCGAAAAAATGACAAAAGATCTCGGCGGTCCGAAGATATACATTAAAAGAGAGGACCTTAACCACACGGGTTCGCACAAGATAAACAACGTACTCGGTCAGGCGCTGCTTGCAAAAAAAATGGGCAAGACCCGTCTTATAGCCGAAACGGGCGCAGGTCAGCACGGTGTTGCAACGGCAACGGCAGCGGCGCTTCTGGGTATGGAATGTGAGATATTCATGGGCAAGGAGGATACCGACCGTCAGGCGCTCAATGTGTACAGAATGGAACTTCTCGGCGCAAAGGTACATGCGGTAACATCGGGCACGATGACCCTTAAAGATGCGGTAAACGAGACTATGCGCGAATGGGCGACACGCTGCTCCGATACGCATTATGCGCTCGGCAGTGTTATGGGACCGCATCCTTTCCCGATGATAGTGCGCGATTTCCAGAGTGTTATCTCAAAGGAAGCAAGAGCGCAGATACTTGAAAAGGAGGGCAAACTCCCTGCGGCTGTTATCGCCTGTGTCGGCGGCGGCAGCAATGCAATGGGTATGTTCTATAACTTTATAGGCGACAAGGATGTTAAGCTTATTGGCTGTGAAGCTGCGGGCAAGGGCGTTGATACAGAACTCCATGCGGCTACCATAGCAAAGGGCAGTCTCGGTATCTTCCACGGTATGAAAAGCTATTTCTGCCAGGATGAATACGGTCAGATCGCTCCCGTATATTCTATCTCGGCAGGTCTTGACTATCCCGGCATAGGTCCCGAACACGCAAACCTGTATAAAACGGGCAGGGCACAGTATTATCCGATCACAGACGACGAGGCGGTCGCGGCATTTGAATATATAGCAAAGACAGAGGGCATTATCGCGGCTATAGAAAGCTCGCACGCAGTCGCTTATGTTATGAAGCACGCAAAGGATTTTGCGAAGGATGAAAGCATCATTATCTGTCTTTCGGGCAGGGGAGACAAGGATGTTGCCGCAATTGCACGCTACAAGGGGGTAAATATCTATGAGTGATATATTTAAGGACAAAATATTTAAAGAAAAGGCGTTTATACCCTTTATCACGGCAGGCGACCCCACGGCGGAAAGCACCGTGAAATATATTCTTGCCATGGCAAGGGCAGGCGCTGGCCTTATAGAGGTAGGCATACCGTTCTCCGACCCTATAGCGGAGGGCATTGTTATTCAGGAAGCTGATATACGCGCACTCTCGGGCGGTATGACAACGGACGGCGTTTTTGACATAGTTAAAAAAGTGCGTGAACAAAGCGATGTCCCGCTTGCGTTTATGACTTATATAAACCCCGTTTTCCACTACGGCTACGATAAGTTTTTTGCAAAGTGCAAAGAACTTGATGTCTGCGCCGTTATAATCCCCGATATGCCTTTTGAGGAAAGAGCGGAGATAAAAGATACGGCAAAAGAATATGGGGTAAAGGTCATTTACCTTGTTGCGCCCACTTCGCATGAGCGTGTGAAAAGTATAGCAAAAGAAGCCGAGGGCTTTATATATATAGTATCTTCAATGGGTGTTACGGGTGTGAGAAACACTATAAGCACAAATCTTTCCGAGATAGTTTCGGCTATCCGAGAAGTGACCGATACGCCCTGTGCCATCGGTTTTGGCATAAGCACACCCGAACAGGCCGAAAAAATGGCAGGTATTGCGGACGGTGCGATAGTAGGCAGCGCAATAGTGAAAATGATAGGCGAATACGGCGAAAATGCCGAGGAAAAAGTCTATGAATATGTAAAAAGTATGAAAGAAGCCGTTTTAACAAACTAAGGAAGTCCCCCGCTTCTAAAGCGGGGG
>JAGAHK010000128.1 GCA_017627115.1 Bacillota bacterium
AAACGACATTTAAAAATGTCCTTTACTATAACCCTGCGGGGCATGCACACGACTGCGTACAAGGAATAAAGCCGCTTTGCGGCTCGCAGTCGGCGCAAGTAAACGCCCAAAGTCCAAAGACTTTTGTCGTTTACTATAATATCAACCAAAAGGCGGCACTTTTTTTGAGGGTGCTGCCTTTTCATTTTAACATAGCACATAAATCTTGATCAAGATACTGCGTAAGCGTCAAATATCTCGTAAGCGTCAAATATCTCGCGTACGTCAAAACCCGAACCCTGCCAATTTTTGGGCAAGGTTCGGGTTTTATCTTTCATCTTTAGCTTGCAGCAGAAATTTATTTCAGCGGAATACGAATATCATTGACTTCCGGCAAATTTGTATTCTGCCTGTATTCTATCATAAATATCGGGAACATTCAATACAAATAGCTGCTTCTGTTTTCTGCCGATATGCCAAAAAATTTGGGGAAAGGCTTTGTCTTTTATCTGTCTTTTATAAGAAAAATTTATATAACATTCAAAAATGAGCCGGACTTTTATTTGACAGACCGTGTCAATGACTGCGAAAAACGCACATCTTGCAGACTTGCGGGGTTTATTACGGGGTCGGTCAAAGGAGTTATGATACTGCTGCTTTCCGAAAAAATCAAAAAAACGGCGAATAATTGATGACAAAACCCAAAAAAAGTGGTATAATAAATTATCTGTGGAAACGCTGATTAAATTCAAAAAAACAAAAATAATTTTAGCCGATGGCGACGCATTTGTAGGCGACCATGCTAATGTGAAGCCTAACAGGCTGAACATAGCAAACAGAGCCGTTAAGCAAATGCGCAAAATTATTTTTGGTATCCTTAAATCAGCGTTTTCCTATATATGATGCAACGGATAAACTATGACAAACATATCATTAAAAAGGGAGGAGGATAATTATGGGATTATTCACAAAAGAAAACTGCTGTCTTTGCGGAGGCAAAACAGGTCTGTTTGATAAAAAATGCTTAAGCGGAAAAGTGTGCAAGGACTGTACGAAAAAACTGTCGGTGTGGTTTGACGGTTTCAAGGGCGCAGACAAAGCCTTGCTTGAAGCGCAGATAGACATAAGGGAGCGTCACCGCGAAATGGCAAAGAACTATAACTTTTCAAAGATATTCGGAGAGTTCGGTGTCATACTTATTGATGAGGAAAACAAGAGATTTATTGCTTTTCCCGATACAAGCAGCGGTCTGTTCGGCAGTCCGCGCAATGTAACATCTTTGGATGATGTTATAGATCTCGGCCCCGATATTATAAAATTCAGTGAGGTAGAGGACTTCGAGATAGACATTACCGAGACTACGCGCGAGGAAAAACGCACCGAAAACGGACAGCAGGTCAGCTATGACCCGCCGCATATTCTTTATATGGAAACTTTTACCCTGCGTATGAAGCTTGAACACCCTTATATCAAATCTATCTATATTCAGCTGAACAACGGTGCAGTGCAGATAAAAAATATCGGCAGGCGTATATGGACGGATCCCGGGCGCAAACTGGCGGCACATCTGCTGGGGCTGCCCGGACTTGTAAAGGAAAATATGGCGGCGGTATACGACAATAAGACCCTGCTTGATGCCTTTATGCACACCAAATACGAAATGCCCGATTATTCCTACGGTTTTAAATGCACACCGCAAAATTGGGATGAGATAAGAAAATATCATTATTATCTTGCGATGGCAAGGGAAATACAGGAGACGATCACGGGACAAAGAGGGTGATATTATGGTCAGAGCTAAAATTTTTTTTGCTGCCGCATTTGCCTTGACAAGCCTTATGTTTATGAGTACGCAGGCATTTGCATATACGGGCAGCGGAACGAAAACGGATCACTTTATCGTAAAAACGGAGGACGATCTGAACAGCTGTGTGCAAAAAGGAGAATATATCGACCTCGGAGCGGATATCGTTTTGAACGGAGGGGTCGATATATCGACAAAACGGGTATATCTCGATCTTTGCGGTCACAGCTGTACATTGGCGCAGACGGCAGACACGGTAAATATCAGTATGTTTACCGTTTCAAACAACAAACAGTTTTTTATAGATGACAGCAGCGGTCAAAACGGCACTTTGAGCACGACAGGTACAGGATACACAGTTTTGAAATGCAACGACGGTTATCTTTACATAGACGGCGGCAATTTCCTCTCCGAAAGCGGTGTGACACTGAATGTGGGTGCCTATGCATCGGTAAACATAAATGACGGTTTTTTTAAGACCGAAAAAAACTATCCTACCGCTTATGTTACAAGTAATGCCAAAGGGACACTTAATATAAACGGAGTAACTTCTGAAAACGGCGAAAAAAACGGCGGACTGTCCTTTGATAATCCTATGGAGAATTTCAATTCAAGGATAAACGGCGGAATATTCAACAGAATGTATATCAGAGACAATAATTACATGGATCTGATAATAAACAAATGTACGGTATATAACCAGTTGTACTGCCCAAAGAAAAGATGGTGATATATTGCCGATGATTCCTCGGTTTACGTCGATAAGACGAAACAAGACAGAAACGTAAACTCAAATGTGTTCGAGGGAGATAAGATAGAGGTATTCAGCGGCCCTGCCGATATCAAGGCCGTATTCGATGGGGGAGAATACCTATCGCCGCCGACGCAGTATTTTTCCGATTATTATCCGACGGTGACGGAACCCGAAATGCCTTACGGCTTTAACGGCAAGTATGTCAGCGGCTGGTATACGGACAGCAAATTCAAAAACAAATTTGATTTTGATACTCCTTTGGAAAATGACATTACTCTTTATGCCAAATGGGTAAGTATCGACAATGAATTTGATATGACGGCAGACGGTAATACCGTGACAAGAAAGGTATTTTACGGTGATTGGGTAATGCTTTGGGCAGATGAAGTGCTGGATTATAAAAAAGGTATCAGCTGGACTGTCAGTTATCCCCTGTCCAACGGAAGGATCAGAAGCTATAAAACAACAAGCAATACCTACGCCTTCCTTGAAATGGATCCGTTCGAAGAGCCGTTTGATATTATTCTGAAAGAGGGAAATAAGGTCGAGATATATGCACAGGGCTATTCTGCCGACGATCCCGATACTGCGGTCACTACCGATACCGTTATACTGGATGTTATTTACAAACGGGGCGATATTGACGGCAACGGCAAAATAGAACAAAATGATGCAGCGTTGTATTTAAAGCATTTAAGCGATATTCCCGAATATGTATTTTCGGAAAAACAGAACGAACGCGCCGATGCAAATTTTAACGGCGATAATGATATGCTTGATGTGATAACAATACTTAAGACAGCGAAAAAATAGAATAAATTTCAGTACTGTGGGGAAAGGGGGCGTGATGCTATGAGCAAAATAATAAGAGCGATAACTGCTGTATTTGTTTTTTTGTCGGTCGTTTTGTCCTGTGTGAATGTATGGGCGGATACGGCACTTTCAAGTGTGCGCGTGACGGGAAAGTCCCTGACGGGCGTTTATTGTGACGAAAGTATCAGCGATCTGAATATTGATCCGGGAAACTATCTCGGCGCTAATGTAACGGTCCAGGAATACAGTTACGGCGACTGGAATACGTATAATGGAACGGCTTTCCGTGTCGGCCGATACCGCCTGCGTATAAATGTTTACTCTGTTTCGGGCGAGGATGTACAATACAAGTTCAATGCAAAGCCCGATGTTTACTATAACGGTGCGGTATGTACGGTAGACAGCTGGCTGACATATTCCGTAACTTTTTATACGGATCCTTTTGACGTTTTGGGACAATATCCGCTTGTCGTCAAAGGAAGGAGCGTGACCGTAAACAATGCTTCGGATATCTGGGGAGACGGTGTATTCGGCTATGACGCTTCTTCAAAGACGCTGACGGTGAACGGTGACTGCGAGTACAGCGACAATGTTATAAAAAATAACGGTATAAACGGTCTTACGATTCTTGTTGCTAAAAATTCAACATTGAGATCGACATCGGGTTCGACGGTATTCTGCGGCAAATACGATACTGTGATAACGGGTACCCCAAAACTTACGGTAATTTCCGACAGCGGCTCCGGTATATATATCAACGGCGGTGCAACGCTTACCATAGACAATGCCGATATCAGCGTAAGCGGAAAGACTGCAATTTCGGGCAATTCAAGCACAGATGAAAAGCTTGTTGTCAATAATTCAAATATAGCGGCAAAGGGAACGGATTATGCCATAAGTCATTTCGGCGGCGAAATGACCCTGACAGACTGCAAAGTGTCATCGCCCCAAAATGCTGTGGTCGATAATTTCGGAATATTAGGTGCAGACGGCATTTCCGCCAAAAGTGTGACCATAGTAGGTGTTGAATATTATCCGCTTACGGTCGCAGGGGTACAGGTATCAGATCTTAATGCCGATGATATCCTTAACAACGGCGTTTTTGGTTTTGACCCGCAGACAAATACCTTGACGGTAAACGGAAACTGTACTTACAACGGTTATGTTATAAGAAATACGGGCATCAGCGGTCTTAAAATAGCTGCTGTGGGGGATTCGGAGCTAACGGCGGAAAGCGGAACAGCAATAGGCTGCGGAGCGTATGCTACAACTATAACGTGCGGCAAGGATAAGACACTTAAAGTTTCTGCCCCGGGCGGCGCATGCCTCAGCGGTGCAAACCTGACGGTTGAAAATGCAGATCTGGAACTTGGCGGAAATTATGCGATAAGGGGAACTTCTAAAAATACCCTTACAATAAAAGGTTCAAAAATAAATGCAAAATGTTCGTTTGCCGCAATATCGGCATATACGGATATAATGCTTGACGGCTGTCGGATAACATCACCGAACGGCGCAGTTATCCAAAACGGTACCGTATATGAAAGTAACGGCACTTCGGAAGCAAAGGAGGTCGTAATAGAACCTGAAAAATATGCACTCAGGATCGCGGGAAACTATGTAACGGCTTTAAATGCCAATGATATTCTCGGTGACGGTGTTTTCGGCTACGACCATCAGACAAAAACGCTGACGATAGCAGGTGACTGCACATATAATAAGGGCATACTTATAGATAATACGGAAATAAGCGGTTTAACTATAAAAGTTGCAGAAGATTCCGTGCTTACATCATCGGAAAATACCATAGTTTGCAGAAAAGACACCAAAATAACGGGGGATCACAAACTTACGCTTGTACCCAACGCAAACAACGGTATTCTTGTACTTAACAGCAATACGAATCTCGCCATAGAAAATACCGATATAGCCATAAATGGAGTATATTCGGGCATAATGGCCGGTTACAGTAATTCCGGGCTCGTTATTAAAAATTCCAATGTTGACGTAAGTGGCTCAAACGGTGCAATAACCAATTTTGGTAGTGTTACCCTTGACGGCTGTGAGATAGTATCGCCTCAGAATGCTGTGATCGCAAATGGCGGTATCTGCGAAAGCAACGGCGAAACACCTGCAACAAATGTGAAAATAAAAATCATACAATATGATCTTAAAATAGCGGAGGAATATGTCACAAGCCAAAATGCGGATGATGTACTCGGCAACGGCGTTTTCCGATATGATGTGCAGACCAACACGTTAACTGTAAACGGAGATTATACCTATACGGGCAATAGTTTAAGCGTTATATATTCATATATTCCCGATCTTACAATAAATATTGCGTGCGATTCCGTATTGCGCCACACGAACGGTGCCGTTATGACTCTCTACGGAGATACAAAGATAACAAGTTCGGGAAACAGTACACTCAAAATAAGTGCTGTATACGGTACGGCAATAGGAGTCCGCGTGAGGACACTGACAATTGAAAATGTAAAAATAGAAGTGTTCAACAGTAATTATGGAATAAGACGTTTCAAAAATCTGCTGATAAAAAATTCGTCCGTAAGCATAAGCACTATAAGCACAGCAATAACTGCCGAAGCGGATAGTGGCAGTACCATAACGCTTGATGAATGCAGTATGGTTTCGCCCACCGATGCTGTTATAAAAAACGGCACTGTTTATGAGAGTGACGGAACAACAATAGCAAAAAATGCTGTTATAGCGTATGCCGAAGAATTTCCGCTGGAAATTGCGGGAACGACTGTAACAAGAAAAAATGCCAATGATATTATAGGCGGCGGTGTTTTTGCATACGATCACGGCACAAAAACCCTTACGGTAAACGGCAGCTGCGCTTATGATGGTACACTTATAAACAACATGGGCATAAACGGCCTTACTATAAATGTTGCAGGTGATTCGGAGATCGTATCGACCGGGAATGCTATTGTATGCGGAAATTACGATACAAAAATAACGGGTGAGGGCAAACTTTTATGCGGCTCAACAAACTACTGCGGTATTCTGATACAGGGCGGCGGAGTGCTGACGATAGAAAATGCAAATATTACGGTGGCAGGAAAATACGGCATCTCGGGTATGCCCAATTACGAAAATCTGGTTATAAAAAATTCAAATGTAACGATAACAGGCACAGAATTTGCTATAGGTGATTTTGGCGGCGGTATGACATTTGTCGGCTGCGATATAATTTCTCCCGCAAATGCTGTTATCAAAAACGGCACTGTCTATGAAAGTGACGGTATCACAGCAGCGGGGAACGTTGTGATCTCTTTTGGTGATGTGAACTTTGACGGGGTCGTAAACAACACAGATGCAACACTTGTATTAAAATATATAAGTATGGGCAAACCGTTTTTCACAGATCCCGACAAAAACTCAAGGGCAATAAAAGCTGCCGATGCAGACGGTAAAAATGACATAGATATGCTTGATGTGATAGCAATAATGAAAATAGTAAAGTAATACAACAAAAAAGGTGTCGCACATTCAGCGGCACCTTTGGTAATATCGGGCGGTTTCGGGTATGAATTAACTGATTTTAACAAACAGGTTCCCGTTGGCTATGTTTGCAAAGTAAGAGAGACAAGCTCTTTTGGGGCGAAAAAAGGAAAACAAGAAGGTGATCGAATGAGTAAAAAAATATGTCTGATGTTGTCGTTGATGATGCTTTTTTCATCTATAAATTTCCGAAATATCTTCGCTGAAGAAAACATTGTATTTGATGCCGCGGCTTTTGATGCAGTTGTTTCGGGCTCGGGTATGGAAATGAAAGGACCGTCCGATGGTAAACCTCCGGGACCTCCTCCCGATATGAAAGATGAAAAAAAAGACGAATTTGCACCCGTTATTGTCTCTCAGCCCGAATCGGTGCACTATGTTATTGAGGGAAGCCGATATGCTGCACCAAAATTCAGCGTTTCGGCTCAATTGCCAGACACCGTCGTAAGCGGCAGTGCAGTTTTTGAATGGTTTATAAACGATGAAAGTGTAGGGAGCACAGAAGAATATGAAGTGTTTAACACCGAAGTGTGTACAAGTACATTTAATGCCGCACAGCTTTTAAATAAGCCTTGCGGCGTTTACAGAGCGTACTGCAAAGTATCCTGTTATGCGGAAGAAAGTGAACACAGCGTAAATTCTTACGAATCTGTGTTTATAGTCTGCAAGGGCGTAAAGGAAAACTGTTTTGTCACCTTTTCCGATGTTCATCAGACTTTTTCAAATATATCACAGACCATCGGTGACTGCATAGTAAATAATAACGGCTGTATCCCGTCCCTTGTTATATGCAGCGGCGACTGGGTAAACCGTGTGCATTATATGGGCGACAACGAGGAATTTTACCAAAAGACCGCCGATGAACTAATATATCGTATGTCTTTGCAGCTTGGCGGCATTGACACCGTTTATGTATCGGGCAATCACGATAACGGCAGAGCGGCAGCGGAGTCAACAATAGCTGCGGGACTTGGTGCACAAGCAAATTACAACGGTGTCGGAATAATTTATGCGGGGAAAGACCTTGTTGTTATAGGTATGAATTACGAAAATGCAGCAACTGTAGACTCAAACAGCCGTGTTATCTCTACAGATTATTCTGCTGTTATACCCGATTTGAAAGCCGCACTTGAAAAAGCAAAGAAAGAACATTACGGCAAACCTGTCGTAATATCGGCACATTCCGGGCTTCACGTTCTTGGTATTCAGCCCGAAAGTGCGCAAAGCGACACAAAAGAATGGAGCGGAAGCTTTGAGTACAATATAGACAATGCCGACAAGGTTGTCGAATTGCTTAACGAATATTCCGAGAATATGGATATTATCTATTTCTTCGGGCACGATCATTCAAAGGGTGAAAGAGAGTTTATGCTTTTACCGGGTGATACGATAATAAGCACATCGCACTATGACGATAAAACATACAGTGAGCATACCCTCGGTTTTGCCTACGGACACGCAGGTTATCTGACCGACGGTATAAACGGAAAAGAATATTATTCTTTCGTTTCCATGGATAAAAATTCCATAACAAGGACTATGTACAAAGCAGACGGCAGCCAAAGTGAATTGAGCGAACTGACCGTAACGCTAAAAAGAAAAATAAAAGAGACCATTCTCGAAGAAACGGTCAAAAAGAAAGCCTCGAACGGTTCAAGCTCAAAAAAGGCAATGGCTATAAAGTATAACAAAACAACGGAAAATCCGACAAAAACCGAAGTCGATCCCAAAGGACATATTTTCTCGTTTAAAAACCTAAAAGAATACGATATTGAAACCGTATTTGAAATTGCATCACAAAACAAGCTGATCGGTTTTGCTTTGTCGGTTTTCAAACATATATTGCCTGTGTAGAACAATCAACAAATAATGAAAGGTGTGTTTTTATTATGACAGTCAGAGCAGCAACAAAAAAACGACTGGAAAACTTTTGATATGCCCGAGTTACACGACACATTTATATTGGATCGTTTAATTGACGAAAAGCAAATGTCCGTTTTAGAAAAAGGCAACATTCCACAGGGAATGGAAGATAAATGGTTTTGGTATATGGAGGCTTTGTTATGCCAGACTTAAATAATTATTATGTATATAAATCTACTTATTCCGGTTCCGGCGGAGGCGGAGGTGACGGATGTCTGATTATTATTTTTGCAGTATTAGTAGGCGCGGTTCCTTTGATTGGAGTGCCTGTCTTACTCATCTGCTTGTTTTTAAGCAGCTTTGGAAAGAAATATTGATTAATGCTATGAGTTAAAAAGGGGCGTTTCTTATGTCAAAATTCAATCAAGGCAATACTGCTTTTATTGCATAGAGCAATCGTTTTATCAGAGAAAAGCTCCATAAAAAATAATATGAAAGAGAGAATATGAAAATGGTAACAAAAATAAATGACAGTACGATCAAAATATCGGGAAGGATAGATTCAAACAACGCAAAACAGTTTGAAGATGAATTGCTTGCGGCAGCGAAAACAAAAGATGTGACACTTGATGCGGCAGAACTTGAATATATTTCAAGTGCGGGACTTCGTGTTCTTCTAAAACTCAAAAAAAGCACAAAAGGGAATGTACTTGTTATAAATGTTTCGCCCGATGTATACGATATTTTCGGTGTAACGGGTTTTGACAATATACTTGATGTGAAAAAAGCATTAAGAGAAATAGATGTAACGGGGTGTAATATCATCGGGCAGGGCGGTAACGGTATTGTATACAGGATCGACGATGACAAGATCGTTAAAGTTTACAAAACATCTGTTGGGTTTTCGGAAATCGAACAGGAAAGAGAGTTTGCCAAAAATGCCCTTATAAACGGTATACCCTGTGTTATCGCTTATGATGTTGTAAAATGCGGCGAAAGTTACGGCATTGTTTTTGAAATGTTAAAATCGGATACACTCGGTCACGCCATAAAAAATTATCCCGATAAATTTGACGAATATATTGAAAAATATGTAGCCCTTGCCAAAGAACTGCACGGTGCAAAACTTGCGGAAGAGGTATTCACAAGTGTAAAAACCATACTTCACGATAGGGTCCCAAAACTTGCCAAATGGTGTTCCGAAGAGGAAATGCAGCTTTTGGACAGTCTTATTGATGAAATGCCCGATGAAGGTTCCCTTATCCACGGCGATCTTCACCCCGGAAATATAATGATACAAGACGGCGAACTTGTGCTTATAGATATGCCCGAAGTAACGATAGGCGCAAAAATTTGGGATCTTGCAAGTATTTACAGAGATCTTATATCGGGCCCGCAAAACGCACGTCCCGATGCTATGGTGACAGTTGAACGCTCACTCGGTATGCCGAAAGAAACAGCAATAAAAGCAGGTATGGAGTTTTTTAAACTTTATACGGGAATTACCGATGATAAACAGCTTGAAGCGTATTTGGGAGGAATAGGTCTGGTTTACGCACTGAATGTTGTACTTCTTGTCGGCAGCGGAACGCCCGATGCCTTAAATGTAGCCGATTCCATTATGGATAAACTTTTAAGAAATGTGATAATACCAAATGAACAGTCATTAAGATATTTGCTTAAATCACAGTAAGCAGCCAATTAAGTTTTTTGAAAAAAAAGGAGTTTGATAAAAATGAACGAAACTTTAAAGGTACTTGAAAACAGAAGAAGCTGCCGCAGCTTCAAACCCGAGATGATAAAAGAAGAAGAACTTAATGCTATCATTAAGGCGGGCACTTATGCGGCAACAGGAATGGGAAAACAAAGTCCCATAATAATTGCCGTTACCGACAAGGCGTGCAGAGATGCCATTGCGGAAGAAAACAGAAAAATAGGCGGTTGGAAAGAAGGCTTTGATCCATTTTACGGTGCACCCGTAATACTGATAGTTCTTGCGGATAAGAGCGTACCCACATATATCTATGACGGTTCTCTTGTTCTCGGCAATCTTATGAATGCCGCAGAAAGTCTTGGTGTTGGAAGTATATGGATACACAGGGCAAAGGAGGAATTCGAATCCGATTTTGGAAAAGAAATACTGAAAAAGTTAGGAATAAGCGGCGATTACGAGGGTATCGGACATTGTGCCCTCGGGTATGCAGCCGAGCAGCCAAAAGCAGGCGTACAACGAAAAGAAAACTATGTTTACCGCATAAAATAAGCGATGCAATAATTATGATATACATTATACGACACGGGGAAACCAAATTGAATAAAGCCAATGTTCTGCAGGGACGCAGTAATTACCCGCTTAATGACGATGGTAAAAAGCAGGCGGAAGTAGCCGCCGAAATTCTGAAAAGAATAAATTTTTCCTATGTATTTTCAAGCCCGTTGGTTCGGGCAGTTCAAACGGCGGAAATTATTGTTCCGCATACAAAAATAATAGTTGATGACCGCTTGATAGAAATGGACTATGGGCAATACGAGGGAGCAACTTTACAAAATATGCCCGAAGAGCTGAGTATTTTCTTCAATGATTTTATCCACAATCCTGCCCCGGAGGGAATGGAGCCGCTGCAAGATGTTGTTAAAAGAGCCGGAGAATTCATTGAAGAAATAAGCGCTCTTGAAGGAAATATTCTTATTTCAACTCACGCTATTGCAATGAAAGGTATCCTCGAATATCTTACTCCCGACTCCAACGGAAGTTACTGGGCAAAGTATATAGGAAATTGTGCCGTATATATGGCGGAAAATAAAGGCCGTCATATCGGTATCCCAATCAGTATGCCTGCACAAGTATAGAAGATGATAAAACAATTTTAAGCAATCTTTTGGATTGGTGGAGTAAAGATAATTATGATTACCATAATGAGTGGTTATTTGAGACAGCTCAAGCACTTAAAAATACGGATGCGTGTTTACTCGTGTTGTTCTGCGTATTTTCTTGCATTGTTTTATATAATTTTGTAGATGTAATTATATGATGACTCGATAAGAAATTATGGGTTGACTCGATAAAATGTATTGCACTCTGACATACATTGTGCTATAATAAATAAAAAGACGAAGGGAGTTTTTATTATGGCAATCAAAAGCAGTAATGTTACGGCACGGGTCGAACCCGAAATCAAGCAGCAAGCAGAAGCTATACTTTCAAATCTCGGTATTTCCGCATCAAACGGCATAAATATGTTTTACAGACAAATCATTTTATGGAACGGACTTCCTTTTCGTCCGTCGATACCTACAAACAGACCTACACCTTTGGAAGATATGTCAAAGGAAGAATTCGATGCAAAAATGGCACGGGGTCTGTCACAGGCTAAGGCAGGCGAAGGTATGCCTGCGGATGAATTTTTTGACTCTTTAAAGCAGGAGATATTGAAGTCCTATGTCTGATGCTTACAAGCTAATTATTCTTCCCGAAGCACAGCAGGACATCAGAAATATTGTTTTGTATATTGCAAACGAGCTTGTTTCACCACAAGCGGCATTAAACTTACAGCAAAATTTTATTGACGAAATAAACAAGCTGTCATTTATGCCTAAAAGTATAAAACCTATTGATGAACAACCCTGGGGAGCTTTGGGAGTACGAAAAATATTGGTAAAGAATTACTACATCTATTTTATCGTTGATGAAACAGCTATGGAATTCAAAGTTATTGCTGCCATATATACAAAGATGGATCAAACTACCCAATTAGCTAAAAGAAATGCTGATACACAATAATAAAAACAGGCTATTACTCGGCATTTGGGAAATAGCCTGTTTTTTATTATTCTGCCTGTACAGTAAGATTTATCATCTCCTTTCCATATTTCTTTGCATATTGCATTGTCCGATATGCTTCGCCGCTTTCTCTTTCTATCCAGAATACTATAAAATCAGAACGGTCAAACTCCCCGTCATAGCCTGTCAGGAAGGCTACAAATTCGTATTCTTGTATAAATCTAAAAATAACATCGTCCAGGCGGCTCTCCAACAGCTTCGAATAATAAACATCTCTGTGACCAAAAAATGATACCGTATATACATCAAGCATATATCCCCAACACCTCCAACGATAGAATTATTG
Organism: Bacillota bacterium; assembly: GCA_017627115.1. GTDB lineage: Bacteria > Bacillota > Clostridia > Lachnospirales > CAG-274 > RGIG4310. The sequence continues at coordinate 12,872 of JAGAHK010000128.1, forward strand.
TTTAAAAAATATTGTAGCACATATTATATAATAATTCAAGTGTCGTAATTAGTTGTAATAACAGCGTAATGTTCATAACTCGACCCAAAACATTTATAATAAA
>JAGAHK010000129.1 GCA_017627115.1 Bacillota bacterium
ATGCCTGCCGTGTCCGCGGCATATGCACAGACCGAACCAAGCATAAAAGCAGCTGCGGCGATAAAGCCTGCCGCTGTCTTTTTTAACATTGTTTTTCCTCCTGTCCCGTAAAAAAATGCAAATACTTTTACCTATTCTAAAATATCTGTAAAAGCAGGTCAATATAACTTATTTACAATTTTATTCGGGTGTTTTTGTGCAAAAAGACTGGGTTGTGATGTTTATGCAGTTTGGTAATAAAATGGCATAATTATGCGTGTCAGCAAATATTTTTAATGGCAACATTTACTCTGCTTATCAGTAATTAGCGCCGCAGGCTCTTGCCTCCCCTTTAGCGCAGCGTTTAGGCGTGTGCCGCTTTAGCGGGAGGGGGACCGCGCGTAGCGTGGTGGAGGGGTTTATTTGCAGCAACTTTAGTGTTGTGCAACGATAAGCATCAACAATCGAAAACCCCTCAGTCAGCCTGCGGCTGCCAGCTCCCCTGATCGCTGCGCTAAAGGGGAGCCAAGGCTAATGCAACTCTACTACCAACATAAACAATAATTTACACAACAAAAATGCCGAAACTCAAAAAAATATTTTGCTGAAACTCAAAAAAATATTTCGGGTTGAAATGCGGTGCGATATATGATATAATTGATAAAATATTGGTTTTTATAAGTTTGGTGAAAAAAATGACTTACGCAGAAACTTGTGAATATATAAATTCTTTGAATAAATTCGGTGTTGTGCTCGGGCTTGACAATATAAATGCGCTTTTGGCGCAGCTTGGGCATCCCGAGGAAAAGCTGAATATCATACATATCGCGGGCACGAATGGCAAGGGTTCGGTCGGTGCTTTCCTTGAAGCTATGCTGCGCGCAAAGGGGTTTAAGGTGGGGCGTTATGTTTCGCCCTCGGTTTTTTGCTATGAGGAGCGTTTCCAGAAAAACGGCGCTTTTATCACGCCCGATGAGCTTGTAAAGTTTACCGAAAAGGTGAGAGCGGCAGCGGAGAAAATCGGTCAGCCCACTGTTTTTGAGGTGGAGACGGCAATTGCCTTGTGCTGGTTTTACGATTGCGATTATGTGCTTCTTGAAGTCGGTATGGGCGGCAGGCTCGATGCCACAAATGCCGTGAAAAACACGGTTTGCAGCGTTATAACGACTATCGGGCTCGATCATACCGCCATACTTGGCGATACTTTGGCGAAAATAGCCTACGAAAAAGCAGGCATAATCAAGCAAAACGGCAGAGTCTTTTCCGCCGTTTTGCAGGACGAAGCGGCGGAGGTGCTGAAAAGGGTGTCGGCGGAGATGAATGCGGCGCTGACTTTCTGTGCGGAGCCTGTTGTGCATGAGGACGGCAGCTTTGACTATAAAGCCCTGAAAGGTCTGAAAAAGAGTCTTTCGGGCGATTATCAGTATAAAAATGCGGCGCTTGCCGTTGAGGTGTTCACCTCGCTTTTTGATGATGAAAATGCCGTGAGGACGGGGCTTGAGACTGCGTGCTGGAAAGGCAGGTTCCAGGTGATAGAGGGCGAGCCGACATATATTTTTGACGGTGCGCACAATCCGCAGGGTGTTGAAGCGCTGATGAACGCACTTGAAAGCTATGACAAGGGGAATATCGTGTATATCTGCGGCATTTTTGCGGATAAGGACTATAAAACAATGGTAAAAACAGCGGCGAAACGCTGTAAAAAAGTATATACCGTCACGCCGCCGTCTCCGCGCGCTTTGCCTGCGGAGGAGCTGAAAAACGAGTTTTTGAAGTATGTTCCCGATGTAAAGGCGGCGGATGTAAAGACGGCGATAGAGGAAACGATGCGTATGAAAGATGCGTGTGTAGCTGTTTTCGGCAGTTTGTCCTTTCTGGGCGAGGCTGTCGCGGCAGTCGAAAGGGAGGTCGGAAAATGGACAGAGAAAAAATAATGCAGGGCGTAAGGCTCATACTTGAAGGAGTTGGCGAGGATGTTGACCGTGAGGGTCTGCGTGATACGCCGCTGCGTGTTGCAAAAATGTACGAGGAGATATTTTCGGGACTGAACGAGGATGCGGCGGAGCATCTTTCGCGCACTTTTGAGTCAAACGGCAGCGAAATGATAATAGAAAAGGACATAACCTTTTATTCCACCTGTGAGCATCATCTTATGCCGTTTTACGGCAAGGCTGCCGTGGCATATATCCCCAACGGCAGGGTGGTCGGCATAAGCAAGCTTGCACGCACGATAGAGGTTTTTGCGAAAAGACCGCAGATACAGGAACAGCTGACCGCGCAGGTGGCGGATGCGATAATGGACAATCTGGATACGGAGGGCGTGATAGTGGCGATAGAGGCGGAACACACCTGTATGACCATGCGCGGTGTGAAAAAGCCCGGCACAAAGACGTTTACGCTTGCCGCAAGGGGCGTTTTTGAAACGGATAAGGATTTGAAGAATACGTTTTTGAATATAATTAGGTAAATTATCGTTTATGGGGGTAAGTTTTTGGCGGACGAAGACAGGGGACAGGCGACAGTCCCTCACTGCGTTCAGGACAGTTGTCAATGCGGCAGCAGGCATTGTGCCTGCGCCGTCCCTTCGGGATTTGTGCAGTTGTTAACAACTGCGCAAACAACCCGTGTCCCCCGCCGTCGTTTCGTTTTCTAATAAGTTTCTTTTGCTTTATTACCTGCATTATAAACGAAACAT
>JAGAHK010000016.1 GCA_017627115.1 Bacillota bacterium
ATATAATTATATATTTTATTGGTCTGAATGTCAAATATTTTAGTAATAAGTATGTAACATAAATTTAATATTGTAGATATTTACAATTTTACTTTGTTGTGCTAAAATTTATTTGATTAAATACTATAAGTATATACAAAGTTTACAAAGGAGGAATATTCTATGGTTAAAAAAAGTTTGGCTGAATTTCTCGGCACAGCGGTCCTTGTTACATTTGGCTGCGGTGTTGCCGCAACAAACGGACTCGGCGCAGGATATGTGGGCATAGCCCTTGCTTTCGGTCTGGTCATAGTTGCTTTGGCATACTCGGTGGGCAATGTTTCGGGCTGCCATGTCAACCCTGCGGTATCAATTGCAATGCTTATCAACGGCAAACTTTCCGCTAAAGAATTTGCAGGTTATGTTGTAAGTCAGTTTCTCGGTGCGATCTTCGGCGCACTTGTTTTATACCTTATCTTCACAGGCAACACTGGTGCTATTGTTGAATACGGTATGGGTACAAACGGCTTTGGTGAGGCTTCCGCTTCAGGCATAACAATGGCAGGCGCTTTCATTGCAGAGATAGTTCTTACTTTTGTTTTTGTTTTCGCTATCTGCGGTGTAACAAGCAAGCCTGAGTTCGGCAGCGTTGCAGGCCTTGTTATAGGCTTCTCGCTTACACTTGTTCATCTTCTCGGCTTACCGCTTACAGGTACTTCCGTTAACCCCGCAAGAAGCTTTGGTCCCGCGCTTATATCCGCAGCTTTCGGCTGCAACGGCGGTGCACTTGCTTTGAGCCAGGTTTGGCTGTTCATCGTTGCTCCCCTTATCGGCGGTGCTATCGCAGCAGTTTGCTATAAGGCGCTTGATAAATAAAAAATGTTTTCGACAGGACTGCCGCGGTTTGCGGCAGTCTATTTTATGTACGATATACGCAACGGGTTTGTTCTGTTGTAATAACTTCCTATCGTTTTGAATAGAATTAAAAGAATGAAATTTATTTTACGAGGGGAGTATTTTTAATGGAAATTACAACCAACACGGCGGTCATCAGCGGAACGATAGCAAGCGGCTTTACATTCAGTCATGAAGTATACGGCGAAAAGTTTTTTACGTTTTTTCTCGATTGTCCGCGATTGAGCGGCGCAAGCGATATTTTACCCGTTACGGTATCCGACAGGCTTATAGGCGGCAGATATTCCGTAGGCGATGTTATTGAGATAAACGGTCAGATACGTTCCTACAACAGTTATACAGACGGCAGAACACATCTTATCCTTACGATATTTGCGCGTGATATACGTTTTGCGGATATAGGTGAACAGGCGCTTAACGATATTGAGTTAAACGGCTTTATCTGCAAGCCCTGTGTTTACAGAACAACACCTTTTGGCAGAAAAATAGCCGATATACTGCTTGCGGTCAACCGCAGCTTCAATAAATCCGATTACATACCCTGCATTTGCTGGGGCAGAAATGCGGTCTTTGCCGACAGCCTTGATATAGGTGACAATATAAAAATAAGCGGCAGGATGCAGTCGAGGGTATACCAAAAAAAGCTCTCCGAAACCGAGATTATAGAAAAAACTGCTTATGAGGTCTCTATTTCCAAAATAGAATTGCTGAATATTGATGAAAATGATAATGAAAACTGAAATTCTGATTGGATAGTTTGCGGTATTTTTCCCTTAATATTGACAAAAGACAAAAATTAGGTTAAAATAAAAAAGTAGAAAACTTACAGCAAACAATGTTTTTGTTTACTGTATAATTATTCATATACAAATTTATTAAGGGGGAAAAACTAATGAAGACAGATTTATTTGTTGAATTTGCAGGCAAGCAGATAGATACAAAGCAGCTTCTTGACACTGCAAAGGAGATTTGGAAGAACGACGGCAACAAGGTAAAAGACCTTCAGTCTTTGGAGCTTTACCTTAAACCCGAGGAAAGCAAGTGCTACTATGTTTTCAACGGCGAGGGTTCTTCAGACAGCTACTTCGGTATCTGAGAAAAATAAGATCAAAAAAGAGCCGCTCATTTCGAGCGGCTCTTTGCATTACGCGGGTGACGTTCCGAAGGAACTCACTCTTTTTACGCGGGTGATGTTCCGAAAGGAACTCACTCTTTTACGCGGGTGATGTTCCGAAAGGAACTCACTCTTTTTGGTGACGTTCCGAAGAAACTCACTTTTTTTATTCGTCTTGTTTTAAAACAAGCTTTGGGTCGGTCGGTTCCTTATCCAGCGCTACCATAAAATCAAGGTGACTTCCGAGTGCGCTGCCGTATTTTGTGGGCTGTGCTATACAACCGATAATATCGCCCTGCTTTACGATCTGACCTTCCGCAAGGTTGATATTATCTATCTGGCTGTATGTAGTACACCAGCCATTGCCGTGATCCAACGCTACCATATTTCCTTTTTCGTTGCTGCTTGTTATTGCAAGCACCACGCCGTCTGCCGCCGCAAGCACGCTTTCACCGACATTTGCGGATATGCAGATGCTGTCGTGTGTGCGGTACTGTTCAAGTGTTTTATCAAATATTCCCGTCTCCACACTGTAGTCCATAACAATAGGACCGTTTACAGGCCATAACATCTCCTGTGTATCGTCAAAAAGCGTGTAATCGGGGTCTTCATCGGGCTGATATACCTCTGCCGAAGCAGTCTGTTTGGGTGCGCTTGTTGCAGGCTCGGTCTCGGGCTCCGATATTTCGGCGGTCGTGCTTTGTGTCGTTGTTTCCTTATAACTCCTTACGGGGCTTTGGTTTACCGCAACATCGGGCTGCGGCTCGGCTTCTATGACCGCAGGCGGTTCCTCGCTCTCACCCGTGCCGATATTGGTCACACCAATTGCAATAAGCGCAATGACCGCAACGGCCGAGTAAAGAGCGATATAAAAACCGCGCTTGTTCGGCTCTTTTTTATTCTCTTCCATATTAGATCAACACCTCCATAATTGATCAATACCGTAAATTACGATATTGTCTTTTTATATTATGGACGGCAAATTGAAGTGTTATTCAAAAAACAAATTTTTTTTGAAGCCGAATAAAGTTTATATATCGAATAAAAATTACATACCGATATTGTTAAGAAGAACAGCCATCTGGGCTCTTGTTATTGTAGCCTTGGGGTCGATCTCCGTTGCGGAAACACCCGAAACGATGCCGTCGTTAAGAAGTGCGGCAACTGCTGCTCTGTAGTCGCTGTCGATCCTGCTTGAATCGCTGTAAGCACCGAGAGCCGATGTGTCTGTATCAAGGTTTCTGCCTTTGAGTTCAAGACCCTTGTAAACCATATACATAACTTCTTCTCTTGTTATAGCATCCTGCGGTTTGAAATTGTTATTTGAAACGCCTGCACAGATGCCGTGTGACCTTGCAACATTTACGTACTTGGCGTAATACTTGTCGCTTGTTACATCGTCAAAGCCGCCCGAGTAGTCATCGTTTTCAATGCCGAGCATCTTTGTGAGCACGATGGTAAAATCAGCTTTTGAACACTGGTCGTCGGGTGCGAATACAGTGCTGCTTCTGCCGTTGATATAGCCCTTTGCAGCCATATTGTTGATAGCCGCAACTGCCCACTGTCTGTGAGAAATATCCTGAAAATCGGGACCCTGCTTAACGGGTGCCTGTGTCACAGGTTCAGCTGCTTTTGTTGTTTTCTGCTGTGTTGTAGCCTCTGTTGTCTTTTCTGTTGTTGCAACGCTGCTTACATTTACCATAAGCTGTACAACTTCGCTTGTTTTCTTATTCTCAAAAATAATATAGGTAGTGCCTTTTTTGAGGCCTTCTATTCTGTCGTCTCTTACCTTTGCTATACCTGTTTCAAAGTAGGAGATACTGTATCTTGATACATCGTCATCAAGGTATTTGCTTGGGTCAAGTGAACCGTTTACAGTAACGGTATAGTTGCTGTAATACTTGCCTACTTTTACATTGAACTGATAGTTCTTGCTGCCCTCTGCCTTGATGGTCGCGCTGCCCGTATCAACAGCTCTGAGCTTGCTGCCCGAAACTTTACAAACACTGCTGTCGCTTGTTGACCAGTCATAGCTTGATGCGCTCTTTGCAAGATAATCGCCGATATCCACGCTGTCATCTCTGCCCATATAAATAGTATACTTTTCATTTACAGAGCTTGAAGATGATGATGAAGAGCTGCTGTTTTTTACCGTAATATAAAAT
>JAGAHK010000130.1 GCA_017627115.1 Bacillota bacterium
CTTTTTCCAATCGCTGATATTGCCTGCCGATATGCCCGTAGCCTCGGCAACTATCTTTGAATTTATCCCCAATTCTTCTATTCTGTTAAACAAATTAGTTAAATCTACTGATTTATCCATAAAAATTCTCCTTTCACTTATATAATTTTGATAAAAATACTGAATTCCGAATATTTTTACTTGACTTGTTCGTTTCGTTGTAGTATTATGATTATGTAATTATATTCCGTAATTCCGTATTTTATTTTTACATTTCTTTTGAATTACGGCTTTATATTATGATAACATACAAAATAGCATTTGTAAAGGGGGATTTTGAAAATGTTAAAAAATAATAATGAATGGGGAAAGCAAGTCCGTATAGCGTTGATAAAGGAGGATATGACGCTGAAAGAACTTGCGGAACTTATCGGGTACAGTCCGTCTTATGTGTGAGCTGTTGTCGGCGGCAAGCTGAACGGTATTGAAAAGGTGCAGCAGAAGATAGACGATGTACTCGGAATTGAAAAAGGAGGGATTTAATGGTCAATTACGATTGTTTTAAGGTTTACAGCAGTTTCAGCCGTATTTTCGATACTTTTCATAAGGAACACACCGATAGGCGAAGATTTGTTTTTATTTTTGACGAGGGGCAGTTTTGTGAAGATGCGTTCTACTTGGGGTTTTCCACTATCTATATAAGTAATGAGGAAGAATTGAAAGAGGTTACGGAGACCTTGCACAAAATACCGATGTCAAGCAGCAACTGCATTATTTTCCCTTGCTGTTATAAGAATGTCAACGAAAGCATTGAAGCGGTAATTGACGATAAAAGCCGCGTAGTCAGGAACGCTTGGAAAAACATTTTTACGGGCTGCAAAACAAGACAGTTCTATCTTTGTAACCTTGAAGATTTCGACAATGCACTTATAAGCCTTGCCGACAAATACAAGAGCAGCAAAGACGAAAACACGAGACCCATCGCAGTACACAAATTTTCCGATATAGAGGTCAAAAGCATTGATTGGCTATGGTATCCGTACATAGCAAAGGGGAATATCACGATACTTTATGCCGCACCGGGCACGGGCAAAACTTTTTTAACTTGCTGGCTTGCGTCACGATTATCCAACGGCGAAGCCTTGCCGGGGACTGTTCCCGAAGAATGGGAAAAACCGCCGCAGGGTGTGACGATGTTCTTTAATGCCGAAGACCCTGCCGACAGGACTTTAAAACCGAGACTTATCGGATGCGGTGCAGATGTTGAAAGTATTGTAACAGCGGAAGAATGGGAAAACAAGGACTTTGTGCCGTACAGCTTTACAGACCCGCGCTTGCCGAAACTGTTTGAAAAGGTCAAGCCCGAACTTGTTATTTTTGACCCTATGCAGTCCTATATCGGACCCGATGTTGATATGCACAGAGCCAATCAAACAAGACCGCTGCTTGCACATATAAATTCACTTGCGAAGATGTATAACTTTGCGCTTGTTATCGTTTGCCACATCAACAAAATGACAAATCAGGAGATCGGAGACAGGATAATCGGAAGTCAGGATATTAAAGGTGCTGCAAGGAGCGTTCTGTTTCTCGGTCAGCACCCCGAATTGTCAGAGGTAAAAGTACTTTTTCAGACGAAAAATAACCTTGCGGAATGGGGAGAACCGCTTGCTTTCCGTATTGACAATAAGGGTACTGAAACGGGCTTTGTGTTGGATAATGTAGCTGATTTAAGAGATTTAACGCCCGAAAAATGTTCGGGAAGTACAACGGGCAAGGCGAGAGTTTACGCCGAGAGCCAAAGGAGTTTAGCCGAAGAAGTTATTTCGGAATTATTCAAAGACAGGGACAAGGTAACAACAGAGGAATTGAAGTCAGCGGCAAGTGAACACAATATTACTTGGAAAGAGTTTCAGAAAGCATTAAGCAAGGTCGCAAAATGGCACAAGGGCGGCTATACAAACGGAGACGGAGATTATTATTTAAAAAGGATATGTTAATTCCTAATACTGCAACAAAATTCTTTGCTTGATTTTGACTTTTCAAGAACAATATTTTTTAAAAGGGATTTCGGATTAAAAACAGCTTATATAGCCACTTTTACGGATTTACCTTTAGGGATTTCGGGGGAATACCGAGTTTCCCTTGGGGATTTCGGCAGAAACGGCTTAAAAAGCGGAACACAGTCCGATTTCCCCCTTTGACTTCTATTGTTCTTGACTTTGGGGAAATTAGGGATTTCGGGAAGGAGATGTTTTATGGAAATAACGATCCGCGTTTCGTGGGTTAAAACGGAGTTTGGATATTACGAGGGTTGGATACTTGTCTATGATAAGGATAACAAAGTTCTTATGGATGATATAGATATGTACTACACCATTGAAAAGCTATGTATGCGGTTAAACCGCTTGTTTATCAATAACAGCCGCTTTATAGTGCATAGTGCGGTCTACAAAAAGAGTGAGGAGGCACTCTATATTAAATGTACCGACACAAGCGTTCCGAAAGAGGGTGAGCATATTGGAGAATAAACATATAGACGTGCTTTACCGTCTTTTAGAGGAAAGCAACGGCGAATATGCCGCAGCATTACGCTGGGCAATATTCACTATTGAACAAGTGTATGATATGCAAGTCGATTAACGGACACTTTCATAATCGGCAGCATATCTCATTTCGGAAATGGGCGGCGAACTTATCGACAATTATGTTTTGACGAGGTACGGAACACAACATAATTTCGAGAGACACTACCGCCCATTTCAAGAAAAATCAGACCACAGCCTTAACTGTTCCGATGGGTGTGTGCAAACGGAGGACTGACATTCTTTCGGCATTTTCGGTCTGGTCTGATTTTTCTGCAAGCTCCCAACTTGCGTGTGCAAGTTGTTGCTTGTGAGGGGAGAAAATCCCCTTCAATCCCCTTTTGGGTGGCGGCTTACGCCGCCTATAATTCCGCGCAGAAAAGGGCGCGGAAAATATATCTTGCTACAAAAAATATGATAAAGGAGAGGATGATTTTATGCGCAAGAGAGAAAGAAGAATTGATGTTTATTTTACGGAAGATGAATTTCAGCACTTCCGCAAACTTCAAAAACAATCAAAACTCAATCAGCGAGATTTTATTTTGAACTGTATCAAACACACACCGATAACCGTTAAGCCTTACGGTGCGGAGATAGTACGAGAGTTAAAAGCTATCGGCAATAATCTTAATCAGCTTACAAGAAAGGTCAATTCGGGACAGATACGAAATTGCAATACCGAACTGCACCATATCTATACAGACATCGAGGTGATGATGCGTAAATGGCAGTAATAAAAGCGATAAATTCAAAGGCAAGTCTGGGTAAGGTCATAAAGTACATAACGCAGGACGAGAAAACTTTGGAGTGTCTTATAGGCGGTTATAATTGTCGCGGCACTTCCGCACTTTTTGAAATGAAAGCTACCAAAAAGGCTTGGAACAAGACAGGTGGCAGACAGTACAAGCACATTGTACAGAGTTTTTCGCCCGATGAAAATATAACACCGCAGCAGGCACACGAAATAGCCGCAGAGCTTGCGGAGAGTTGGGAGAAATTCAAAGGCTATGAGGTCGTTTTCGCCACACATCTTGACAGAAAACACGTTCACACCCACTTTGTGGTAAATTCGGTCAGCTTTGAAAATGGCAAAAAATTCGGCTATTCCAAGAACGATTTAAAACTGTTCAAGGAACTTTCGGACAGAATATTGCAGGCACACGGATTAAGTATTTGTCAAAAGACAAAGGATATAAGCACCTACAATATCCACGCTTATAACGCAGTAAAAAAGGAGCTTGACGGAACGGGCAAAAGCTGGCTGCTTGCTATCGCCCTTGCCGTCAGGTCGGCAAGAGCAATATCCGCCAACAAGACGGTTTTTATATCGCAATTAGAGGCAAGGGGTATTTCGGTCAAATGGGAGGAAAACCGAAAATACATCACTTTCAGCGATAAAGACGGTCACAAAGTACGCTGCAAGAAATTGACGGAAATGTTCAAAGAGGATTTTTCAAAGGAGGGTTTGGAGAATGACTTTAGAAGAAATAGCCAATCAGCGGAACTTGCCGCAGCCGAAAGAGGAATTGAGTACAGAGAAGCTGTTGCAGACTATAATGAAACTGAACGAAGAAAACGCGAGCTTGACGAAAAGAATAGAAAGAGCCGAACACGCGGAACGCGAGATAGCCAACGCCGAACACTGCAAAAACGAAATGTGGAAAAGTTATCAACGGATGTTGAGCGAGATGACGAAACTGAAAATACAGAAAGACGACCTGCTCGCAGACACAGTTACGATGCGCGTTAAACTTCGTGAAGCACTTGAAAAGAAAGAGATAGTATACAAGGATAAAATAGTCTATCAGGACAGGATAGTCGAAAAGGAGAAAATCGTCTATCGGGATAAAATCGTGTACAAAGACCGAATTGTAGAGAAAGACAGGTTGATCTATAAAGACAGAATTGTTCCTGCACCGAAGTGTGAAATGTGTTCCAAAAGTGCGTACAGAAAAATGCTTGCGGAATTAAAAGAACAACGGGAGGAATATCAGCAAGCCGAGTTTTTAGCCGAGTGTTGCAAGATATTTATTTTCTTTGTTTTTATACTTGCAGTTTTCGGTACGATCTGCACAATTTTAATGTTCGTGGTCTATTTTATCATAATAGCAGTACAAATGTATCTTGAAAATAATAAATAATGAAATGGGGGATTTTATGAACAATACTTTACAGGAGAAAGTTTCAATCAAGAATAAATTTGCTTTAACGGTCAAAGAAGCAGCCGAGTATTTCAATATAGGGGAACACCGTATCAGAGAACTTACGGACAAAAAAGACTGCCCGTTTGTGCTTTGGGTCGGCAGCAAGCGTCTTGTTAAGCGTAAGAAATTTGAAGAGTATTTATCGGTACAATATTCCGTATAAATGATTAGACAAGGCGGCAATTATGTGGTATAATACATTTACATCATATATTTGCCGCCTGTTTTGACAGGAGGATGAATATAATGAAGAAAAGAAAAGATAAATACGGCAGAGTTTTAAAAGAGGGCGAGAACTTACGCAACGACGGCAGGTATCAGTACCGCTACAAGACGATAGACAACAAGTGCAAGACGGTTTATGCGCGAACTTTAGACGAGTTGAGAGTAAAGGAACAGGAAATACAGAACGATCTGTATAACGGCTTTTGCAATTCAGACCGCAACATAACCGTTCACGAGATGTTTATCCGCTGTGCCGCGAACAGACAGTTTTTAAAGCCCAGATCGCGTGAGGTTTACGAGTCAAGCTACAACAAACACGCAAAGCCTATACTTGGAGATAGGCGCATAAGGGATATAAAATATTCCGATATGATGATGTATTTTAAGTATTTGTTTGAAGAAAGGCATTTAAGCATAAGTGCAATGCGTTCCGTCAACCATTCCTTAACGCCTTTATTCAAAACAGCTGTGCGTGACGGTATTATCAAAGCCGATCCTATCGAGGGCGTATTTGCCGAGATAAAAAAGATGTATAACTTAAAGCAAAACAGGCGTTTGGCAGTACCAAAAGAACAGTTAAAATCGCTTGTCAGCTTCATTTCAACATCGAAAAAGGACAGTAGGTATCTCAATATCTTCTTAACACTTATGCTGACGGGTATGAGAGTTTCCGAAATGTGCGCTTTGACTTGGAATGATGTGGACTTTGACAACAATGTTATACATATCAACAAAAGTATGGCATACACGAAAAACGGCGGAGATAAGCTGATAAGGCTGATACAAACGCCTAAAACCGAGTCGGGCATAAGAACGATTCCGATGTTCATAGGCTTGCGTGAGGTGCTTTTAAATCAAAAGCAGTTACAGACAGATATGCCGCCCGTAACTTGCAGCGAATACAGCGGTTTTGTTTTCGGCAATAAAAACAATCTTCCGTACACGGCGGAAAGTGTTGAAAGTGCGTTCCGTAAGATAGTTAAGCACTATAACGAGTACGAAACCAAACAAGCCGAAACAGAGGACAGAGAGCCTTATTTAGTGGATGGTTGTAGTCCCCACCAACTTCGTCACGCTTACTGTTGTGTACTTTGTGAAAATGATGTAAATATCAAGGTCATACAAGAAGTTATGGGACACGCAAATGTCGCGACTTCGCTGAATGTTTATTGCGAAGTAAGTGCCGCCAAAACACATACAGAACTCAGCCGTATCGAAGAAAAATTTGTTCAACTAAGTCCGATATGCTGACACAAAATTGACACAAATTTATTCCGTATTTACGGAAATTTATGAAAGAATACGTCAGAATTCAGTTTATCGTGAAATGCTGAAAACCGCCTTTTGACAAGCTTTGAGAAGTTATGCCAAAGGCGGTTGAAAACATATATACAAATTGTACATTATATTTGCACCATTTACCTGTGCGCCTGCTGTGAGATGAATATAGTGTTTTTGTGTCACAATAGTGGAAGTATGTCCCATAATTTTCGCTAAAAATTCCGTTGGCATATTTTTTTCCGCCGCAACTGACGCAAAAGTGTGGCGTAATGCGTGCAAACCTTTGCTCTCTATTCCCGCAACCTTTGCCACTCTGTCAAGGGTTTTGGCTATGTTTCGCTCCGATACTGGATTGCCTGTTTTTGTGCTTACAACGTATGGACTGCTTATGCTTTCTGTAATGTATCTTCTTTTTATTTCGTCTAATGCCGCAATAGCTTCGTCATTCAGAGGAATGGTTCTAATGCTTGTTACCGTTTTGGGCAAGGTTATTTCCGCTTTTCTGCCGATATATGTATTGTTATCGGTATCCCATATTTTGAAAACAGAGAGACTCTTATTTACACTAACGGTTTTATTACCCAAATCAATATCATTCCAAGTCAACGCCAGTACTTCGCCAACACGCAAGCCCGTATTGAGCATAAAGATAAAAATAGGTGCTATTCTGTACCTCTTACAATCGTTGCGATAGGAGTTTGTTATTGCAGATTTAAGAGCGGCTATTTCTTGGCTTGTATATATTTCTATATTCTTTTGGGGTAAAGTTGTAACTTTCGGAAGTTTCGCATTTTTGACGGGATTTGTCTGTAAAGCTAACTCCGAAACTAACTGTTCATAAAACTGCGACAATAATTCTTTGATTTTCTTGATGGTGGAAAGGCTGTAACCAGCGTTTCTTTTCTCGTTTATGAATACCTGTACATCGTGAAGTTTAACATTAAGCACATCAAACGTACCAAAATTAGAAGCTTTAATGTGGCACTTCCAAATGCTTTGGAGCCTATCAAAGGAAGAATCTTTGATGTTACCTTTTTTATATGTAAACAAATAGTCTTCTAACGCATCCGAGACCGACATATTCAAATAATCTATTTGTGCTGGTCTGAAAGAAGCCTTGAAAGCCTGTAACTTAGCTGTCACAGCCATTTTTGTTTGTGCCGTGAAACTTTTTATTATGGGTCTGCCATCGGGTTTTGTACCGATTTGTATTTTTGCTACCCACGTTCCGCTTGCCCTCTGAAATATGCTGCCTGAACCGTTGGGTCTTTTCTTGTCTTTTGACATAATGATTCCTCTTTTCTACATTAAATTTTTACCTTGTTTTTGGCTTAACCATTTTTCAAAATTGTCTTTAGATATATAATATTC
>JAGAHK010000131.1 GCA_017627115.1 Bacillota bacterium
AAAATTCAAAAACGGAGGCAGTTACCTGCCCCCGTACAACATATTTCCTTTAAAAGCGGAATTATTTGTTTACAGCATCCTTGAATGCCTTACCTGCCTTGAACTTAGGTGACTTGGAAGCGGGAATAGGCATAGGCTTCTTTGTCTGAGGATTAACACCCTCTCTTGCAGCGTTTTCCTTAACGGAAAATGTACCAAAGCCAACAAGTCTTACATCGCCGCCTGCTGCGAGTTCTTCTGTAACAACCTCTTCAAAAGCCTTTAAAGCCTTCTCAGCCTCAACCTTCTTTAAAGCTGACTTCTCTGAGATCTTTGCAACTAATTCTGTCTTGTTCATTTTTTAGTATCCTCCTTTTGTTTTTCGAGCGTATCGCTCATTAGTGATCTTATAAATATATCTTCATCTTCAAGACCCGTATCCTCTTTAGTCATTTTTGAAGAACAGGATATATTATCAAAGTCCTCAAGTTTAGTTATATACGTTTCTAACGCATTTGTCAAGGAAAATTCGGCATTTATTTGAAAAAAATTTGAAATATTTAAAATTGCCAGCAATGTTTTGCCAATAATTTCATTTTTATCAGACTCATTCCCATTTTCTGGATTTCTTAAAATTTTAATATTTTCAATTGCAATTTCAAAACATCTGTCGATATTTTCCGTTTTGACTGCCCCACTCTTTTTTAAAACTTTCTGACCTCTTACAAGAGCAGGAAGTGCTTTTGCAACGCTTTTCACCTCATCGGTCTTTGTGCGGTATCCCTTTTCGCGTTTTTTTATGTCTTCCCATTTCAGGACGAGCCCGTCTGCATCCTCCGCTTTTTCATTGCCGAAGATATGCGGATGTCTGAATATCATCTTATCGTAAACACCGTTGATAACATCATCAAGGGTAAATTCACCGTTTTTTTCGGCAATAACGCTGTGTATAACAGCCTGCAAAAGCACATCGCCGAGTTCCTCTTTAAGATTATCCTTGTTGCCTGTATTTATTGCATCTATAACTTCATATGCTTCTTCAAGCATACAGGGTCTCAGGCTTTCATGTGTCTGCACACTGTCCCACGGACAGCCGTTTTCGGAAACGAGCAGACGCATCACATCGGCAAACCTGTCAAAGCTGTTCATTATTTAAAGACCTCCGCCTTGTCATAGCCGTATTCAACAGCCTTGTCATAAAGTCTTTGACGTATATCCTGCGATGTATAGGTGTTGTTCTCGGTCACGCCGTCTTTCTGGATAGCTTCTTTAAGGTATGAAAGCTCAATGCCAAGCTTTATTATATCCATAAGCTGACTGTCACCTATCTCCCCCGCTTTCTGCTTTTCAAGCATATAATCCTGGAAAGCGAGGTAGTTCTGATTCAATTCTTCCGCATCTTCGGGAAGTTCATGCGCAGCCTGCGGCAAAGTGATCACTTCTGTTTCTTCTTCGACCGTTTTTGCTTCGGGTGCCGTTTCTTCACCGTTATTTGCCGTTTTTTCGGTATTTTCATCCACAGAGGCAGTTGTACCCGTTTGTTCGGGCGAAGCCGCGCTGCCGCCCATTAAACGGTCAATAAGAGCATTGTCTGCGCCTGCCTCGGATGCAAGTGTGGTAAGCTTTTGCCTTATCTCGCCGAAATCTTTTCTGAATTTATCGTCGTATTGCAGATCTTCCGTTCTGTTAAAAACATTTACACGTTCTTTGAGTTCAAGGAACTCATTCATTTTTTCCTGTGTTATTTTTCCGCTTTCGAGCGCACGGTTCATCAATTTTTCCTGTTCTTCCACCGCAAAGCTCACAACAACAAGGTCGCTTGCAAGTGAGTCGTTTGCCTGTTCTGTAAGGGCATCTATTGCCGTCCTGCATTTTGTAAAATCGCCCTCAAGCGCCGTTATTTTTTCTTCCATTTTTGAAGCATTTTTTGCATTTACACCCTCACCCATAAGCTCGTCTGCGCGCTCGTCTATCTCGGTAAAAAGCGAATAAGTATCATCATCCATTCTGCCTGTCTGATACATATCGTCCACTTTGCCGTACATTGAGCTTATCTCGGTATCTATCGCCGTCAGTCTCGACTGTAGTTCCGCCGCCTTTTCTTCATCGGCTTTGCCGCCGCAGCCGACAAGAAGCATAAGGGCAAGAGCCCCTGCAAGAAATCTTTTTTTCATAGTTTGCTCTCCTTAATCAATAATTCCTCTTATTTCGCTTAAATTGCTTATATTCTGCTCACGCATGAATTTTTCTATACCGTCTATGGTCTTCACTGTAGCCATGGGGTCAATAAAATTGGCTGTGCCGAGAGAAACTCCCGTTGCCCCTGCCATAATAAATTCAAGTGCATCCTCTGCATTTGATATACCGCCCATTCCTATAACGGGCAGATCGACAGCCTTGCATACCTGCCAAACCATACGCAGAGCCACGGGTTTGACGGCAGGGCCGCTCATACCGCCTATTTTGCGGTGAAGAACAGGCTTTCTGCGGTAAATATCTATCTTCATGCCCGTAAGTGTGTTTATAAGGCTCAAAGCATCGGCTCCTCCCTCTTTTACAGCCTTTGCGATAACGGTTATATCCGTCACATTGGGAGTAAGCTTGACTATAAGCGGCTTATCCGCATATTTTTTGACTTCGCTGACAACTTTTTTTGCCATTTCGGGCTCTGTACCGAAAGACATACCGCCCTCACTTACATTTGGGCAGCTGATATTCAGTTCCAGCAGGTCTATATCCCGACCGCGGAGTTTTTTGACAACATCGGTATACTCCTCGATCGAATGACCGCAGACGTTTACTATTATTTTTGTATCAAAACGGCGCAAAAACGGTATATCATTTTCGATAAACCAATCCACACCCGGATTTTGCAGTCCCACGCTGTTGAGCATACCGCCGTATACCTCGGCAATGCGCGGCGCGGGATTGCCCTTCCACGGTTTTGCCGCAACGCCTTTTACCACTACCGCACCAAGTCTGTTAAGATCGACAAAATCCGAAAACTCAACACCGCTGCCGAAAGTTCCGGATGCCGTCATAACAGGGTTTTTAAGCTTAACGCCGCAAATATCAACACTCATATCCATATTGCTCATTCCCATATCACCGCCTTGCTGTCAAATACGGGGCCATCCTTGCATACTTTTTTGTATGTCCAGCCGTCCTCCGCCGCTTCATCCTTTATTTTTACAACGCAACCCACGCAAGCGCCTATTCCGCACGCCATACGCTCTTCCATAGAGACCTGAACGTCCATGCCCTGTTCTTCGCAGTAAAGTGCAAGGAATTTAAGCATTATTTTAGGCCCGCAGGAATAGACATTATCAGCTTTAAGACCCTTTGCCTTTATAAGATCGACCACATTGCCCTTAAATCCCACAGAGCCGTCATCGGTCGCTATATAGACCTTTGCGCCGAGTTTTTCAAACTCGTCATTCAAAAAGCAGCCGCTTCTGAAGCCCAATACCACAGTAACGTCAATGCCCTTTTTGATAAGCTGCTTTGCAGTCTCGTAAAGCGGTGGAACTCCTATGCCGCCGCCCACGAGCAGCGCAGAACCGTTTTTAAGCTCATAGCCGTTGCCGCAGGTGCCCAGAACACGTACCCCGCTGCCGGTTTCAAGCTTTGAGAAAATATCCGTACCTTTGCCCACCACCTGAAAGACAAGTCTTAACGTATTTTCGCCCGCTTCGCATATGCTTATCGGGCGCGAAAGCAGGTTTGCACCGTTATCGGGATACAGCTCGATAAACTGCCCCGCCTTTGCCATAACCGAAAGCTGCGGACATTCAAGAGTAAGGTCAAAAATGCCGTCGGTTATTCTTTTGTTTGATACGACTTTAGCCGTTTCTGTTTTTTTCATACAGCATCCTCCGTTATCCGATAAAATTTTTGATCTCCGCAAGCAGTCTGTCCGTTTCGGAATCCGTACCCACGGTTATACGCAGATATGCATCTATGCGCGGTTTGTTGAAATAGCGCACTATAACGCCCTTTGAACGCAGATATTCAAATAAAGGCTTTGCATTCCGGTTTTTGTATGTTGTAAAAATGAAGTTCGCAAAACTCGGCAAAGTGGTAAAACCAAGCTTGTCCAATTCTGCAATAAGTCTTTGTCTTGTGTTGATTATCTTGTTCCTGCACTCGTCAAAATATGCGGTATCAAGCGCAGCCGCAGTTGCCGCCGCCTGCGCTATGCTGTCAAGAGGATAGCTGTTAAAGCTGTTTTTCACCGCTTCAAGCGCAAAAACAAGGTCTTTGTTTGACATTGCATAGCCAACGCGCATACCCGCAAGAGCCCTGCTTTTTGAATAAGTCTGCACAACGCAGAGATTATCGTACTTATCAAGCAGGCTCACAGCAGACTCACCGCCGAAATCAATATACGCCTCGTCGATTATAACGATAACATCTTTATTATGCTCCAGAATATCCTCTATGGACGAAAGCGGCATATATACCGATGTCGGCGCATTTGGGTTTGCAATGACTATACCGCCGTTTTCGCCGTAGTAATCACTTGGTATTATATTGAAAGACTCGTCGAGCGGTACACGCTTATACGGTATATTGTACAGGTCGCACCATACATCATAGAACGAATATGTCACATCGGGGAATAACACAGGCTTGTCACTGTTGAAAAATGTCTGAAAACATATTGCCAGCACCTCGTCCGAACCGTTGCCAAGAAAAAGCTGTTCCGAGCCGACTTTGTAATAAGCGGAAAGGGCGGCTTTAAGCTCCGTGAATTCAATACTCGGATATTTGCGAAGCTCCTTTGTGTCAAACTCCTTTATTGCCTTTTCGACCATCGGAGACGGCGGATAAGGACACTCGTTTGTATTGAGTTTCACAATATCTTTTATTTTAGGCTGTTCGCCGGGAACATAGGGAACGACCTTTCTTATTTTATCTTGCCAAAGTTTCATCTTTACACCTCATTTATCAGTATTGTTTTATGTATGCCGTCTCCCGTTCCGAAATTCAGGTTCGGAATAAGCATAACAGAAAGCTCATCATTGAGCGGCACTTCACTTTCAAGAGTAAATCTTACCGTTATGGAGGCTGCTTTCTGTGCCTCCTCGGCTGTTCTTCTGTCCTCGTCGGTCTTTATATTATGCGGATGTATCACTACACCGTCACCGATGCTTTCATCATCTGCATCATATAAAAACGCATATTTCCCACGGAAAAGCCTGTATTCGCACTCAAATTCCACAGTCTTTTTGTTGACCGTATAGGAACAGCCGTGCATATCTACGGGCACTCTGCCGTTTTTAATGCCCTCTCTTATCACTTTATTCAATTCTGCACTTGTCACACAGAAAGAAAAGCCTTTTTCTGCCCTGCCGATATTTACATACGTTACGCTAAACTCCCTGCCCGAAACAAGTTCTTTATCGGCTTTGATAATATCAAAAGCGGGCAAACCCTGATATAAGATCTCAAAAGCTTTTTTTGTGCTTTTATCGTTTTCATCGGGTCTTATATGTTCAACCTCTATATGATAACCGTTTGCAAATTCCCGCAGTTTATAGCGCGCCATAAAGACAATGCCAAAGTAGCCGTCACGTATAAAATAATCATTAATGCCGAATTTTTCGGCAAGCTCCGTAAGGCAGACATCAATATCGGTATTTTCAAGTATCTGTTTGAAAGATTTTTTGTTTGAAACTGCCGACTTTTCGGGAACGGAATAGTCGGTGCTGAGCATTTCGGGCGTGCATTTATATTCTTCAAGCATATTCTCGTCACCGCAGAAATACAAGTGCACATCATCACCCTCGCCATATGCTATCAGCACTAACTTTCTGTCATACACCTCAACAAACAAAGTTGGGCGGTTGTCAAACATATTGCTGTATATGCTGCATTGCGACAATGCTGTAGCTGCATAGCACCCTTCGATCGAGTCGGCATATACACTCACCCATCTGTCATCATTATTTGTGAGATAGAACTGTGAAAACGTTGAAGGTTCCTTTTTTTTACAAATCCTGAATCCGCATTCTTCTGCCCATTGGCGGCTTTTATCCATAATTTCGGCGTTGTTCATCTTTTTATACTCGTTAAGAACGTAAAGCGAAGAAAAGTGCCTTTGTTCCTTAAAATAATTTCCTTCAAAACAACTCTTGTATTCATATCTGAGCTTTTTTAATCCGAAAATATAATAAGCTTCCGTATCGGGAAAAATGCGTTTAAAATGCAGATATGCCTCCATGATACGGTATACCCGCGGTATTATTATTTCGCCGAAAAGAGTCAGTATTTTTATACTGCCGTACAGTTTGAACTCGGGCGGATAATGAACCATCATCTCTATCGGACCAATATCTTTCCGTGCAGGAAAAAGGCGCCCCAAAATACAGTCTATCTCTATAGATATTATATCATCTGCACAGTATGTTTTGCCGTCTGTTTTAAAAACACGGTTATCCACATAAAAAACAGGACGTTTATACAGAGGCGATCTGTAAAAATACATCAGCCTTTCTCCTTTCCGAAATAATTAGTCAATGATATTCGTATTCCGCAGAAATAAATTTCTGCTACATACTCATAACCAACGGAATTGCAAGCAATTCCAAATTCAGTGGGAGCTTGAAAATTGCACCGCAAAGATAGATGCGGACAGGCTTTGCCTGGCTTTTGCGCAGCAAAAGTGCTGACCCACTGAATTTTAAGTAAGCACCCCCGCTTTAGAAGCGGGGA
>JAGAHK010000132.1 GCA_017627115.1 Bacillota bacterium
ATCCGCAGTGCTTGTTTGTGTAGCTAAAGCTACACAAATCCCGTAGGGACGGCGCGAACAAATTTGTTCGCTGCCGCTAATTGCCCGTGCGAGGAGCGGACAAAGTCCGCAAACCTTACAGACTTGCAAGTGTATCTTTGATGCACGCAGACAAGTCTGCTAATTGGCAAAAAACCTGTTTTTTGCCAGAGGGTGGAGCTTAATGCGACACCCCCTTTTTTTTTAAATAAAACTCTTTATCGGCTGCCAAGGTAGCTTATTGCCAAAGGTATGCCGTAGCCTATAAGGCTCATTATCACAAGTGCAAGCATTATGCCGAGAAATATTGCGGGAACGGCTTTTTTGAGCTTTATATCAAGCAGCGATGCTATCAGTGCGCCTGTCCATGCGCCCGTACCCGGAAGCGGTATGCCCACAAAAAGCAGCAGACCCATAAATTCGTACTTTTGTATGGACTCGCTTTTGCCCATAGCCTTTTTTTCTATCTTCTCGACAAGCGGTCTGAAAAGCTTTGTTTTTTTGAGCTTATCAAAAACAGGTGTGATAAAAAGCAGTATAAACGGCACGGGGATTATATTGCCCACAAGTCAGATAAGCGCTGCGCGCAGATAATCCACCTGTAAAAACGATGCCGCAAGTATACCGCCGCGCAGTTCAAGCAGCGGCAGCATGGATATAAAAAACACCACGCCTTCGGGCGAGAGTCCGAGACCGTTTAAAAATTCAATAACACTTCTTACAAGATTTTCCATAATTTCTCCTTTGTAAAAACTAAACTGTAGGCAGTATTCTTACGATAACGCCCATAATAATACCCGAAAGCAGCATACCGCAGACAATGGCGGTCATTGCTTTCTTGACGGTGAGCCGAGAGAGCGAAGCTATAAACGCGCCCATATACGAGCCTGTGCCCGGAAGCGGCAGAGCAATAAACAATATTATGCCCCAAAACCCGTATTTTTCGATAAGACCGCCATTTTCTCCTGCCTTTTGTTCAAGCCGCGAGATAGCGTTGTGAAAGATGTGTTTTTCTTTCAGCCAGTCCTTTAACTTCCGCCCGAACAAAAAGATAAACGGCACGGGTATGAAATTGCCCGCTATGCAGCTCAATACCGCTGTAACTATCGGGGTCTGCAAAAAATACGATGCAGCCATACCGCCCCTTATGCCAAACATAGGCATAACAGATATAAGCATAAGCGTGAGTACATCGGGCAGACCGCTGCAGCGCGCTATAGCCTGTTTTATCAGTTCGTTCATATCGTTTCCTCCGGATATAGACCAAAAGTTATCCGCAACATATTTGATTATATAACAAAGAAAACGAATTGTAAAGAATTATTTTCAAAGCATTTTCATATTGTTTACGCCCTTATTTTTTCAAAGGGCTTATTCTTATCTTATCGCTTGCCATGCCCGTTTTACGCTTGACGATATCCTCTATCTGCGCCACCTCGGCATCGGTAAGTTCACTGCGGTCTACCACCACATCGACCGTATCATCATCTATACGCACATACACCTCTTTAAAACCCTTTGCTTCTATCATGGCTTCCGCAGCGGTCTCGCGCTCAATACGCTTTTGTATTTCAAGCATGGCATTTGCGGCATTGTTCTTGCCCTCGGGATCCATACTGTCATTTGACAGCATTGAATTGAGCATATCTTTTTCCCTTGCGCGTGCCTGTTCACGGTCGAGTTTTGCCTGAACAAAATACCCCGTGTCCATACTGCTGTTTACAAACACCGCTTCACCTGCGTTTTCGGTATTTGCCGCCGACTGTCCGTCACCCGTCGTGCCCGTTTCGGCCTCGGCGGTATCCTCAACGGCTATATCCGCATTTTCATCCACTGCCGAAGCCGTGTCACCGTCCCACACCATAGCAAGGTCACTCTCGTCCGTGAGCATCACTTCACTCACCTGCGGATGGGTGTCTATGTAGTTCAAATACCCCGCCGCGCCTATCATAGCCACAAGCGCGGTTATAACTATCTGGTTTTTCTTTAATTTCATCAATAATATCCTCCTACTGTTTCATTTTTAGTACTTCTATTTTATGCGCCTCTATGCCCAATAATGCCTGTACCGCAGAAATTATCCTTGCCCTTACCTCCGCATTGCCGCCGCCCTGCGCAACTATCAGCACTCCGCATATCTCGCGCGAGTTTTCGCGCAGCACCACAGGCTGACTGTCACTGCCCATGACCACATCTTCTTTATAGCTTTTCTCGTTTTCGCCTATCACCTCTTCCTTGTTGCGTGCCACAGACTTTGTAACGCTTGTTCCGTAATTTATCAGCACACGCACCTCACCTACCCCCTCGGCTGTCCTTAAAATACGCTGCAAACGCAGTTCCGTATTGTCCTCAACGGGCGCTGTCTGCTGCTGAACGGGCTTCTCTTCGGGCTTTGGCGAAAAATCGAGCCTCGAAAGAAGCATAAGCGCAGCTCCCGTTATAAAAACAATATATATTATCTGCTGTATCTTTTTATTGTCGAAATTTGGCATATCATTCCTCCGAAAAAATTATGTTTTCCGTACCGCATAAAAGCGCGGCAGTCTCCGCCTGCGACGGATCGGCATTAAAAAGCACAACGCTTCCGACACTGCCGTCATCATTCAGTTCAACTTCCGCACGCTGCGCATTCGTGCGGCGCACAAGTTCCTGTTCAAGTTCGGCTTTAATGCCGTTTGTTATCATCTCCTCGCGCAGAGTCTCCGTGTCCTGTACGGACATCCGAGCAAACTCCACGGGAAAAGTCAGCTCTGTGTGAAAAAGCACTTCAAGCGGTCGGCAGATAAGCAAAAGCAGCATCACGCCAAGAATAAAGTTTATGCCCTGCCTGCCCGTATTGCCGATAAGCAGCTGTAAAAACAGTGCAAGCAGTGTAAAGCAGGCAATGTTTTGTATATACTGCCGCACAGTATCCATCATAAATATCACCCTCTTTCACGCAGTACCCATAAGCAGCACCGCAGCACCGCCCACAAACATCAGCATAAGGCACAGCCCTGCGGTAAACATCAGCATAGCGGCATCACCTGCGCCGTCTATTATTCCGCAGATGTTTTTATCCCCCACAGGCTCGGTCAAAGCTGCCGTTATCCTGAACATAAATGCCGAAGCAAGCAGATTTGTAAGCGGTGCTATACTGTTTATAAGCATAAGTATAATGACCGCCGCCCCAAAACTGTTTTTCACGCCCGTAAGCATAGCCATAACACCGTCTGCACCTGCGGCAAAGACATCGCCCACCACAGGAACGGCTTTTACGGCAGATACCGTCGCTTTTCTTGCAAGACTGTCTGCGCCCGCTGCCGCAGTTTTTTGCAGAGCAAGCACCGAACAAAGTACTATGCCCGAGGCGCGCATACCGACAGTGACCGTGCCGTAAATAAGCTTCGAGAGCCTTGTGAGCATACCTCGCGGCGCAAGGCAGTTCACGGTTTTGCAGACGGCATAAAAAGCCACGCAGGGTATCACAAGCAGTTTTACCGCGGCAGCCGCTGCCGTACAGGCACCGTACATAAGACCCGCACCGCCGCTCAATACCGCATTGCCGCTTACGGCAAGCACTGTCGCCGCAACAGGCACAGCCGCCGAAGAAAACGCCAGAAAAATATCCGAAAAATCTTTCAGCAGAAGCATCTGATTTTTCAGCACTTTAAGACAAAGACCTGCCGAGAGTATATGTGCCGCAACAAGGCCAGCATCACCGCTGCCAAGTTCCAGCGTTCTGACTATGCCGCTTACAAGACAGATAATGATAAGCGAACGCATTATATCCGCATTATCCTTCAGCCCCCGTACAAAAAGCTTTTTTATATCGAGGTTTTCAAGTGCGCCGCTTATATCGCCTTCCGATACTTTTTGAAATATGCCGCGCATATCCCCGTATTCTTCAAGCTTTTGCATCTCAAAAATATCGTAGTGATCCTCGTTCTCCGCAAGGCAGCCTGACGAAAACAGCATTGCAAACAGCGGTACGAGAAGTATAAACACACATATCTTCCGCATTTTTCAACCCCCAAGAAAAGATGTGATAAGCTTCATCATATCCGAGATGAGCGGCAGAGTGCAGACTGCAATAAACACCCTTGCCGCAAGTTCTATTTTATCACCCATGGCCTTTTGTCCTGCATCCACGCATATCTGTGAAGTCATCTGCGCAGCAAACGAAATACCCGTAACACGCAGAAGCAGCGCCGCATAACCGCTGCCGCCGTCCACTGCGGCAAAAAGCCCGTTCATCTGTTCGACCATGCGTGTTATCTGCGGCATTATATACAGTATCACAAGAGCGCCTGCGCTCACAGAAATGAGCAGAGCCGCCCACGGCGTATATTTATCGAGCGCAGAGATAAAAACGACCGCACACAGTATAAAAGCCGATATTCTGAAAATATCCATAGCCGTACCCCGTCAAAGGTGAAACAGGGTCTCGACCGCGCGGAAAAGCTGGCTGATGTAGTTTATTACCCAGAACAGCACCACCACAAGCCCCGCAAGCGTAGTCATCATAGCCTGCTCCTCACGCCCTGCGCGGATAAGCACCTGATTGAGCACCGCCACAAGTATGCCCACGGCAGCGATCTTGAATACTATATCTATGTTCATATCTGCACCTCATATAATCAATCATCAAATAAGTATTTTACAGTAAGAGGGGCTGTCGTATTATAATTCGCTTGAAAATCAGCAATCAAGCCCCTTTTGACAATTTTACCGACATTATCGGCACCGCATACTTTACAGGCTTGCAAGTGTATCTTTGATGCACGCAGAC
>JAGAHK010000017.1 GCA_017627115.1 Bacillota bacterium
AAGAGGTACTTTTGCGGAAACCGAAAGGACACAGCTTCGGCAGTTTAAGCGAAAATGCCGAGAACAGGAAAATGATACAGATAGGGGGCTGAAAAATGCAGAAGAAATATGTTTTAAAGAACAACGAACGCAGTAAGCAGGCATCTTCTTTTCTTCAAAAATTCGGGAAAAGAATTGGATCCAATCCGCCGGGGGTATGTCCTATAGCAACTTGTGCGGCTTTTCTGCACAGCGCAAGAAGCCAGTCCTGCGGCAAATGTATTCCTTGCTCAAAAGGTCTTGAACAGCTTGAAAATATGATGCAGTCCGTTATAGACGGCAACGGCGATATGGATACATATGTGGATATGATATGGCTTGCACAGACTATAAGAGACACGGCAGACTGCGCAATAGGCTATGACGCCGCCTATGAGGTCCTGCGTAATATAAAGCTGTACCGTGACGAATATATGAGCCATATAGAAGAACATAAGTGCAGTGCCGAAGTTGAAGCCAAAATACCGTGTATGTATAATTGCCCCGCAAATGTAAATATACCCGGTTATATTGCGCTTATCGGCAGCGAAAGATATTCGGATGCGGTGGCGCTTATCCGTCAGGACAATCCTTTCCCGACTTCGTGTGCCTTTGTCTGCGAAAGACCGTGTGAATTACAGTGCAGGAGAGGCCTTATAGATGCGGAAGTCAATGTCAGAGGACTTAAAAAATATGCGGTAGACAGGGTACATTCGGACAAAGTTCCCGTACCAAAGGCAAATGTTTTCACAGGCAAGCGTATTGCAATAATAGGCGGCGGTCCGTCGGGGCTTACGGCGGCTTACTATCTTTCGCTTATGGGACATAAAGCCGTTATTTTTGAAGCAAAGGAAAAACTCGGCGGTATGCTCAGATACGGTATACCAAATTACAGACTGCCCAAAGACAGGCTTGACGAAGATATAAATGCAATACTTTCAACGGGAAATATCGAGGTGCATACAAATTCACCCATAGGCGGCGAAATAACACTTGAAAGCCTGCTCAAAGAATATGATGCGGTCTATATGTCTATCGGCGCTCAAAAAGGAAAAATAATTCCTTTAGAGGGGCATGACAGCCCCGATGTACTTTCGGCTGTGGAAATGCTTGACAGGATAGGTCACGGGGATATCCCTGACCTTAGCGGCAAAAGAGTGTGTATTATCGGCGGCGGAAATGTGGCGATGGACTGCGCGCGTTCCGCAATACGCTGCGGCGCAGTATCCGTAACGGCAGTAGTCAAAGAGCATCAGTTTGATATGACCGCACTGCCGTCCGAAATACAAGGCGCAATAGAAGAAGGCATGGAGCTTATGACGATGTATGCGCCCGTAAAAATAAAAACCGACAAAAACGGCAGAGTTACCGCACTTGTAACACAGCCGCAGATAACGGGCGCTTACGGTGAAAACGGTCTGCCTGTTGTAAGAGATGCCGAGGCCGAGCCTTATGAGATAGAATGTGATATAGTATATATGGCGATAGGTCAGGTGACGGTCTCCGATTTATTCAAGGAATACGGCGTGACGGAAAGAGGCGTATTTGCCACAGACGATACAACAAAAGTAAACGGCATAGAAAAACTTTTTGCGGGCGGCGACTGTGTTACGGGACCCGCAACGGCAATAAAGGCGATAGGTGCAGGCAAGATAGCCGCAATAAATATAGATGAATTTCTGGGCTATCATCATAAATACAAAACCAATATAGAGATACCCGACCCGACCGACAATTTCAGGCACCATTACGGCAGGGTAAATCTGACCGAACGCTCGGCAAGGGAACGCAAAACGAATTTTGACCCCGTTGAGAACGGAATGTCGCATGAAGAGGCAATGCAGGAATGTAAAAAATGTTTAAGGTGCGATCATTACGGCTGCGGGTCGCTTTTGGGAGGTGATATCTGATGAATGTTAATATTACGATAGACGGCGTAAAATTGACTGTGGATGCCGAAAACACTATACTTAAAGCGGCACGCGAAGCAAATATTAATATTCCCACGCTTTGTTATCTGGAGGAAATAAACGAGATAGGTTCATGCCGTATGTGCGTTGTGGAGCTGGAGGGGCATAAGCATTTATATACCGCCTGCAATACCAAAGTTAA
>JAGAHK010000133.1 GCA_017627115.1 Bacillota bacterium
ACCTTCCTTGTGGGACTTAAACTCTCTTTGAGCCTGTCAAGCGGCTTGTCGTAAAGCCTGTATATTTTTGTGACGTTTTCTATTTTCAATGCGTATTCGCTCATTTTTTCTCCTTATAAGCGCCGTATTTACAGTACATCCGCAAAATGCGGTTTAAGCCGTCTGTAAATAAGGCTTCCCGCAAACACGATCACAAGCGTTGCCGCCCAGAAATACAGTGTCTGCTTGATATTATCATAAAACCACACACCGTTGAGCATACTGTCGCGGTAGCCCTGCACGATATAATACATCGGGTTGAGCTTGAACGGCCACTGGTACTGCGGCGGTATCCTGTTTATATCCCACATTATGGGCGTAAGCCACATACCAAACTGCAAAACTATACCCATTACCTGTCCGAGATCCCTGAAAAATACCATAAGCGGAGCCGTGAGCATACCAAGCCCAAGCACAAGTATTATCATACAGAACATATAATAAATTATCTGTACCCAGAAAATATTGGGATAATAGCCGTAGCCGATAAATATAAGCGCCATAAACACAACAAAAAAGAGATGTACAAAAAGCGCACTTATTATTTTCACAAGCGGCAGTATATTTATTTTAAACACGATCTTTTTGACAAGATAACTGTATTCTATAAAAGCGTTCGCGGAAGAATTCCACGCATCACTGAAAAAGAACCAGGGTATAAGACCGCTTGAAAACCAGAGTATAAACGGCACATTGCCTATATCCGCACTGCGGAAGCCGACCTGAAAAACGAACCAGAACACGAGTATGGTACAAACGGGCTGAACAAATGCCCACACGATACCGAAATACGAGCCTGCGTACTTTGTCTTGAAATCGTTTAAAGCAAGGTTCATAATAAGCTTTCTGTCGGTGTAGAAATCCACGATATGCGCATATATGCTCTTGATACGCACGAAACGGTTAAGGAAAAGACAGGCGGCAAGCGAAGCCGCAGCCGAAATTATCGCACCGGGTATCTCGTTATAGGGTCGGAGCGGTTTGTTCCTGAAAACAATAAACGGGTCCTCGCCCGTTACTTTTACGGTAATTTCGTTTCCGCCCGCCGATGCCAACTCGATATCGTTTATTTCCGCATTGCCGTAATCCTCGCCCTCGGGCTTGAAAAAACCGTTATTATCTTTGTAGATAAGTTTTTTTACGTATACCGTACCGCCTTCCGCGCCGCCGAAGTCCACGCGCAGGTCGCATATATTGCTTGCGTTAAGCGGCACAGTGCCGTTAAAACTATAGGTATCTTTGATCGTATCGTTAACAACGTGCTGCGTCTTTGCAGGCGAAAAATCCTCACCCTCGGCATTGGTGTAGAACACCTCGATAGGCACGCCGCCCATATTACCGCCGTTCAGTTCAATGCGCACGCCCCTGCCCTTGTAAAAGCTGTCGTAAAAAGTGAGAAAAACAACAAAAAGCAGTGCAAAAACGCCGATATATACAACTGTTTTCAAAAAATAAAAAAGTTTCGTCATCATTTATCTTTTTATCCCTTTTTCAACCAAAACGCTGATTTGTTCTTATCTCTTTTTCTTCAATTCATCCTTGAATATTTTTTCAAGTTCCTGTCTGCCTGCTGCGGTCGCAAGACTTTCCTTGCTGACCTCGCCCTTGTAAACAAGTATCATAAGGCGGATATATGCCTCACCGAGAGCCGTTGTTATAAGACCTGCGGTCGCGCCCGAAATGGTGCCGCCGATAACACTGCCCACACCCGGAAGCAATTTGAATATGTTTGAGACCACCGTTCTGCCGAGTATCGTCGCACCGCCTGCACCTATCGTTGACGAAACAAAGGCGGAAATAATGCCTTTGCTTATATCAATACCGAATATGGCGGTTATGGATGCTATCATTGCCACCTGCGTAGGTACGAGCATGGCGGCATCCGCAAAAGGCACGGGCGCAAAGCCCTCACCGAAGGCTGATGTAACCGCTGCGGCAACGACTGCCTGGGCACGTTTTTTTTTAGCTTTCAGCGATGCTATCTGCACATTCTGCAAGGTGTCGCAAAGCTCCTCGGGCAGTGAATTCTGCATAACTTCTATAAGGGTATCGAGACCGTAGGACTTAAACTCGAACTCCCCGTCAAAATCCATATTCTGCGCCAGCACGGGTACAACACTTATTATATCCAGATTTTCCGACTCTATCGCCCTTACCATTTCAAGGGCTTTCTTTTTGGGACAGGCCTGCGTAAGCACAACTATCACGGGCACCCTTGTCATTTTGTTTTCCGCCGAAAACTCTTTGAGCCAGCGTATCTCCTCGGGCTCTATACGGCTTGAAGCGGTGTTTATACAGTACCATACACAGTGTATAGCCTTGTTTATATCCTTTGAAGCTATGCCGTCATGTATAACTTTCAATATTTCGTCCTTGACCTTGTTCTGCTCCGCAGCGCCAAGCTCAAACCCCGGTGTATCATACACGGAAAGCGGATAATCGGGCTTTTCGATAAGGCGCACGGAATTTGTGACAGGCCGTCCTATGCCCGTTTCCGCAAGGTTTTCACGAAAAACGGAATTTATAAGCGTGCTTTTGCCCACACCCGTTTTGCCGACAATGACGATATTCAGATGCTTTAGGTTTTTAATTTTTTCGTTTATTGCTTTTATAGCCTCGTTCGTTATTTTGTTTATATCGAATTCCATTGCCGCACCTCCCCAACAAATGCCAAAATAATCAAATTTTTCCTATTCTATTGTATCACGCACCGGGTCTGTGTGTCAAGGAAATAAAAAAGGAGGGTGTCGCATAAAAAAAGAGGCTGTCGCATTAAATTTCCCTTGAAAATTAGCGATTAAGCCCCTTTAACAATTTTATTAAGATCATCAGCGTCGCAGACTTTAATCCGCAGGCGGAAACCGCGTTTTCGCCGAGGAGCAGACGAAGTCTGCATACTCTACAGACTTGCAAGTGTATCTTTGATGCACGCAGACAAGTCTGCCAATTGGCAAAAAACCTGTTTTTTGCCAGAGGGGTGTCGCTTGCGACACCCCGGATTTTATCCTATAAACATCTGCACCCAATAAGTCGTACCGCCCGAATTAACATAGCCTACGCCGAGTTTTGAAAAACCGCCCGAAAGGATATTTTTTCTGTGACCCTCGGAATTCATCCATGCACTCATTACCGCAGACGGGGTCTTCTGACCCTTTGCTATGTTTTCGCCTGCCGTTTGGTAACTTATGCCAAAGGACCGCATCATATCAAAAGGCGAACCGTATGTAGGCGAAGTGTGTGAAAAATAGCCTTTTTCAGACATATCCTCCGCTTTTGCCTGTGCTGCGGCGCAAAGGTTTGTATCAAGCGTAAGTGCGGAAAGTCCGTTTGCGGCACGTTCCCTGTTCACAAGAGAAAGTATCTCGTTTTCAACGCTCTTTTTTGTTCCCGAAACCGAAGCCTGTGTTGTGGTCTCGGTCTTTGTTTCGGCAGCGGTAACGGGTCGGCTTGTTGTTCTTGTCGTTCTTTCCGCTGCTTTTGTTGTCTTTTCAACTGCGGCGGTCGTTTTTTCGGTCGCTGCTTCCGTTATCGTCACTATCTGCGTTCTCGGTGTTCTGCGTGCCCTGCCGCCTATGTACTCCGCAATGTATTTTGACAGATCAAAGTCTGTCTGCACCTGATATGAACTTATATCCACACTCGGATATATCACACGTATCTGCCGTGAACAGCTGCGTGCATATACATTTGTCGAAAGCAGCATTACGGGCAGTATCACCAACGCATTTTTCAATAAACTTTTCAATAGTCTTTTTGATGTTTTTTCCGATATTCGTTTCATTTTCATTTCCTCCTGTCATGTTTTTGCTTTTGTTTGTAACCTTATTGTAACGCAATTTTAACAATAAATAAATGCAAAATATATGGAAGAAATGTAATAAAAAAACTTAAGTATAATTATTTTCCAAGACAGAACTCACTGAATATCTTGTCGATGATGTCATCCTCGACAGCTTCGCCCGTTATCTCGCCGAGATAGGTATAAGCTTCCGTCAGGTCGGGAGTGAGGAAATCCTCGGGCATATCGTCTTCAATGGTCTGCAAAGCCGCTTCAAGCCTTGCTTTTGTTTTGAAAAGGCTTGCCTTGTCACGCTCCGCACCTATCACAGCTTCCGTACCCGTATTGATCTCGCCAAGCATAAACATCTTTCTTATCTCGTCCGAGAGCGCCTCCAGTCCCGTGTCGTGCTTTGCCGAAATATCCAGAACTTTACAGCCGTGACCCGAAAGCTCGTCCTTTGTAAGTTTCTGTTCAAGGTCTATCTTATTGAGAAGTATTATCGCCTTTTTGCTGTCCGCAAGCGACAATATCTCCCTGTCCTGCTCCGTGAGCGGCGCGGAGGAGTCTATCACTATAAGCAGCAGCTCCGCCTCGTCCGCAAGCCTGCGCGAACGCTCCACGCCCATTTTTTCGACCGTGTCCTCCGTGCTGCGTATGCCTGCGGTATCTATAAGATTAAGCGGTATACCGTTAAGGTTCACGCTTTCACGCAGTATATCGCGCGTTGTGCCGGGTATATCGGTCACTATCGCCCTTTCCTCGTCAAGCAGGCTGTTCAGAAGCGAGGACTTGCCCACATTCGGTCTGCCGAGTATAACGGTATCTATGCCCTCGCGCAGTATCCTGCCCGTGTCCGCACCGTCAATAAGGCTTTGTATCTTTTCAAGCAGGACAAGCGTTTTTTGCTTTACGTTCTGCTTGTTCATCACATCCTCGTCATGCTCGGGGTAGTCCATGGAAACCTCTATATGTGCTATCATACCGAGTATCTCCTCGCGCATGGCTCTTATCTTTTCCGACAGCCTGCCCTCAAGGCGCATTACGGCGGCACGGCGGCTTTCCTCCGTGCCTGCGTTTATCACATCTATAACCGCCTGTGCCTGCGTAAGGTCTATCCTGCCGTTCAGAAATGCGCGTTTGGTAAATTCGCCCGGCTCCGCTATACGCGCGCCGCTTTTAAGCACCGCATCAAGCACCGCCGTGACCGCACTGTAGCCGCCGTGACAGTTTATCTCCGCCACATCCTCGCAGGTGTAGCTGTTCGGCGCACGCATCACCGAAACAAGCGCCTCGTCAATGACCTTCCCGTCAAAAACTATGCTGCCATAGCTTAAAGTATGGCTTTTACGCTCTTTCAGCGGTTTGCCCGACTTCGGCACAAAAAGCTTATCGGCAATGCCGACAGCGTTTTCACCGCTTATTCTCACAATACCGATACCGCCGCTGCCCGTAGCCGTTGCAATAGCCGCGATAGTGTCAAATTCGTTTACGTAAGGCATAAAAAATCTCCTTATAAAAACAGGTGCCTTGCGGCACCCATTTTTTATTGTTGTTCTTTCTGCTCTCTCTGCTGTTTGTTATAGCCGTTTTTCATTGTTATAACAACGTATCTGTGCGGCTCGACACCCTCACTGTATGTTGTAACGTATCTGTCATTCTGAAGTGTTGAATGGATAATACGTCTTTCGTAAGGATTCATAGGCTCAAGCACCACATTCCTGCGGTTGTGCTTGCATTTTTTGGCAAGGTTGAAAGCAAGTCTTTCAAGTGTTTCCTTGCGTCTTTCGCGGTAGCTCTCCGTGTCAAGAGTTACATTGATGTAAGGATAGTCGCTCTTGTTGACAACAAGGCTTGTAAGTGTCTGTATGCTGTCGAGTGTCTGTCCTCTTTTGCCTATTATAACACCCATTTCGGGGCCGTTCATATTTACTATAAGCTGCTTATTATCCGCAAATTCGGAGTTAAGCTCAACTTCAAGCTTCATAGCGCCGAAAAGTTCTTTCAAAAAGTCCTCTGCCATCTTGATGATAACAGCCTTGTCTTCGTCCGTCAAAGGCGGTCTTTCGGGCTTTTCTTCCTGCTCGCCGTCAACCTGTGCGGTTTCCGTTGCAGGCTGCTCAACAGGCTGCTCTTCTTTCTGCGGCTCTGCCTTTGCTTCTTTTTTTACTTCTTTTTTAACTTCTTTCTTTGCTTCCTTAACTTCCTTTTTCGGCTCGGGCTTCACTTCCTCGGGCTTTTCGTCAAGTTCGTTCTCAAAGCCGGGGATATATACTCTAACTTTAGAGGGTCTTGCGCCTAAACCGAGAAAACCCTTTGAGCCCTCGTCAACAACAGTATATTCAACTTCACTTAAACCAACGCCGAGTTTTGCTGCGCCTTCCTCGACAGCTTCGCTGATAGATTTTCCGATTATTTCAACTGCTTTCATTTTTTCTTTCCCTCTTTTCCGTTTGCGCTTTCACGCGCTTCTTTTAATTCAAAATGCTTATTAAGTATAAGCTGCTGGAATATCATAAATATATTACCCGTTATCCAGTAAACGCCAAGACCTGCGGGCACGCTTGTTGTAAACCACGCCATAAGCAGCGGCATAGTGATGTTCATAATGTTCTGCTGCGATTTCATAGCAGGGTCTGTGGGCTGGTTCTTTCTGGACATAAGCCATGACGAAAGCCAGGTCGTAAAGCCCGAAAGAATGGGTAAAATAAGGTTTTTGCTCAATGCAAGTGTAGGTGTTTCGGTAAGGTTGAGACCGAGGAAGCTCTCGATCACCGTTTTCTGCTCGTACAGGCTTGAAATATCGGCGCTGCCCACATATGAAACAAAGCTCTTTACATCCTCGGGCTCAACGGCATTAAGGATATAGTTGAACATTGATGTGGTAACTTCCGTACCCTCGTCTATACGCAGCTTTGTGCAGACTGTCGTAAACAGTTCAAGCGCCTGCTTGTTGCCCGACTGTATGCAGCCGAGTATGCCGTCCGAAAGCGAATTGTAGATAGTGTTTATCGTTTCGATATAAGCGAACGGATGGCGCATAACATAGTACAGACCGAAGAATATCGGCATCTGTATAAGAAGCGGGAGACAGCCGCTGAACATATTGTAGTTATGGTCGCGGTAAACACGCTGTGTCTCCATCGACATCCTGCGCTGAACATCGGGGTCATTGAACATACCCTTGTATTTGTCCTGAATTTTCTGTATCTCGGGCTGTATCTTGCGCATAACGAACATGGATTTTTGCTGGTTATATGCAATAGGTATCATCAAAAGCCTTACAAACACCGTAAACAGTATTATGGTAATGCCAAGCGAGTTCGCCTGCGTAAAACCGTAAACCACATTGAAAAGCACATTTACGATAAGGCCGAGAAGTTTTGCGATAGGTCCGACAATAACGCCGGGTTCACGCATAAGACTTGATGCCAGGTATAAATTCGTAGTCAATTGTTTCCTCCCGGAAATGCTGATCACGGCAGAGGGTCATAGCCGCCCTTGTGGAAAGGATGGCACTTCAAAAGCCTTCTGACAGTAAGATACAGTCCCTTAAAAAAGCCGTATTTTTCAAACGCCTGATACGCATACTGCGAACAGGTGGGCGTAAAACGGCACACGGGCGGGAACATAGGCGATATAAACCTGCGGTAAAAGCTTATCACAGCCATAGCGGCTTTTGCAAGAAACCTCGATACCATAATCATCACTTCTCAATCATTTCAAAATATTTTGTTTTCTCAATAAATGTTTCAGGGAACGGTCAACTTCGGCAAAAGGCAGTCCACAAATCGACGCCCTCGCTATAACAACAATGTCATAGCCCCTGCTGACCTTCTCCTCCGTAAGACGATAACTTTCACGGAGTAACCGCGTTACCCTGCTGCGCACGACCGAGTTGCCGACCTTTTTGCTGACCGAATACCCGATACGATTGTAGTCCCTGCCGTTTCTGTAAACATACATCACAAGATTTCTGTTGGCAATGGAATGTCCGCGGTTGTAAACGTAACGAAACATAAAGTTTTTCTTTAATGTCTGGGTAAATTTCATCCCGTCTACCCCTTTTTAAACGGATAAAATGCAATAGTGCCGAAAAAAGCATTTTCCGTTTTCATGTTATTAAATAAGGACCGGCGCGATATAACAAAAAATCATATCATCGACTCGGCCCCTATTGTAAGTTCAATTCTGTTTTATTCAAACTTTGGCGTCGCAGACTTTTAATCCGCAGGCGGAAACCGCGTTTTCGCCGAGGAGCAAAACTTGATTTTGCATACCTTACAGTTGTACAAGTGACGCTTCAGCGGCGCGCGGTACAGCTGCAAAACTGACGAAAAACCCGTTTTTCGTCACGGGCGAAAGCCCGTATTATGCCGAAAGAGCCTTTCTGCCCTTTCTGCGTCTTGCAAGAATTACCTTTCTGCCGTTTGCAGTGCTCATTCTTTTTCTGAAACCGTGAACTTTGCTTCTCTGTCTTTTCTTAGGTTGAAATGTCATTTTCATCGGAAAGCACCCCCTTCTGTAAATTTATATTGCATAGATCTGCTTAATATTTTTGTTATTTCAGCACTATTTATATTATAGTTAAAAACACACTAAACTTCAAGAATAGTTTATCAAAATATAAA
>JAGAHK010000134.1 GCA_017627115.1 Bacillota bacterium
ACAGCAAAAAAGGCTGAACCCGAGCCGCAGAAGCGGACCTTGGAGGATATTTCCCCTTATGCTAACGAGATAGTCGGCATAGTGATGCTGGGTGTTGGCTTGCTTATTGCTTCTTTTCTGCTTTCGGACGATCCCGACAGAAAAGTTGCATTTGCTTCAAAGGCTTTTATAATGCACCTGTTCGGCTTTGGCGGTGTGCTTGTGCCCGCTATGCTGGTAGTTTTTGGTGTGCTTGTTTTTATGAACAGAAGTGTTGCAAAAAACAGGCTTAAAACAGGGGCTTGCATAGGATTTTTGCTTTCGCTTATGTCGCTTGTGCATATAATCGCCTGCGAGGACGGTACGGTCTACGGCGGTGCATCCGCCTTTATCAGAGCTTCGTTTTTAAACGGCAGCGCATCAAACGGCGGACTTATAGGTGCAGTTTTGGGCGGCAGTATCGTCAGACTTATAGGCAAGGTACCCGCCTGCATAGTGTTTGTAATACTTGTTATTGTCAGCATTATACTGGTGTTTGATTTTTCTATATTCAACGCAATTCGTTCACTTGGTGAGATAATAGCATACAGAAACGAATATGACGATGATCTTGATGATGAATATGAACCTGTCAAGGTAAAGAACGCAACAAAAAGACAGCGTCCGCAGGAAACCGAGTATATACTTTCACAGTTTGAAGAGGATGAAGCGGAAGACGAACCCGCAGAGAAAAAGAAAAACAGCAAAATATTTTCAAAGCGTCTTGAACGCCCCGTTCTTGAAGCACAAAAATTCGGCAAAAGAAAGGACGAAGAGGAAGAAAACGAAAAAATTGAACAAAGAGAGCCTGTTTTCAATCCGTACCATACCGACAAAAGCGGCAGGGTAGTCGGAATTGACCTGCCGGGTACAAGGAACAAGGCTGCGCAGCCTATTTCTCTTTATCCCGCAGCTTCCCAATCACCGAAAAACTATGACCCAAATGATGATGAAAGTGATATAAACTCACTTTTTACGGAAGACAGCGAGGAAGAATACGAAAATCTTCTGCGTGAGGCAAGTGAGCTTTTTGAAGATACCGAAGAGGACGAGGTTCTTATCCACGCGGCCGAGATATCGGAGCATAAGGAAGAAACACCCACGGTATCGGCTCCCGTAAATACCGTTCCCGCACAGGTAAAAACAGAACCCGTAAAAGCGGAGGCCGAAGTTTTGGATACTCCGCCGTGGGAAGAACAGCCCGACAGACCGCAGATCATTCAGGCGGAGGCTGTTAAGGAAGTAAACGAGCTGAATGTTACTCATACACAGACTTATCATTTCCCCAAGATAGAATTTTTGGGTATAAACAAAAGCGATACCAAAAAGCAGACCGAAGCGGAAATGATAGCAAAGGGCGAGGCTTTAAGAAAAACGCTTGCCATATTTGGTGTAGAGGCAAAGGTCGATAATATATGTACGGGTCCTGCCGTTACAAGATACGAGCTTATCCCGAAAGAAGGAACAAGAGTAAATGCCATAGTCAAACTTGAACAGGATATAGCGCTTTCTCTTGCTGCTACGACTGTGCGTATAGAAGCGCCTATCCCGGGTAAGTCCGCTATCGGTATAGAGATACCGAACGATACTGTACAGGCGGTATACTACAGCGAGGTTTTAAGGACGGACAAGTTCCAGAATTTCAATTCAAAAGTTGCCTTTGGTATCGGCAAGGATATTGCGGGAAATGTTGTGGTATATGATATTGCAAAAGCGCCGCATATGCTTATAGCGGGTGCTACGGGCGCAGGTAAGTCCGTATGTATAAATACGCTTATAACCAGTATTTTATATAAAGCCACACCCGATGAAGTGCGTTTTATCATGGTTGACCCCAAGGTGGTCGAACTTAGTGTATACAACGGCATACCGCATCTTCTTGTACCTGTTGTCACAGACCCAAAAAAGGCGAGCGGTGCGCTTAACTGGGCTGTCGGAGAGATGATGCGACGTTATGACCTGCTTGCCGAATCGGGCACAAGAAAGCTTGAAGAATACAACAAGCGTGTTGCACCCGAAGAAAGGCTTCCGCTTATCGTCATTATCATAGACGAGCTTGCAGACCTTATGATGGTCGCAAAAAAGGATGTTGAGGATTCTATCGTGCGTATCACACAGCTTGCGCGTGCAGCGGGCATTCATCTTATAATCGCAACGCAAAGGCCGTCTGTAGATGTTCTTACGGGTCTTATCAAGGCTAATGTTCCAACACGAATCGCGTTTAAGGTATCTTCGGGTACGGACAGCCGTACAATACTTGATACGGTCGGTGCCGAAAAGCTTCTCGGCCGCGGCGATATGCTGTTTAAACCCGTTGACAATCCAAAGCCTACGCGTATACAGGGGGCGTTTGTTACGGATGATGAAGTTAAGACGATAGTTGACTTTATTAAGACAGATACGCCGAATTACGATACACAGGTAATGGAGCAGATAGAAAAAGCACAGCAGGAGGCCGAAGGCGGAGAGACGGCGATAGAAACAAGCGACAGCGACGAGCTTATCGACCAGGTAATAGATTTTATCGTGCAGACAAAAAAAGCGTCGGCTTCTGCGATCCAGCGTAAATTCCGCATAGGTTTCAACCGTGCGGGCAGAATAATAGACGAACTTGAGGACCGCGGCATCATAGGCCCCGAAAACGGCAGCAAACCGCGCGAAGTGCTTATGACACCGTATGAGCGCAGGGAATATAAAGAAAGACATGAGGATTATTGATATCCCGGGGAGGTCACATTATGAAAACAGATATACAAATTGCTCAGGAATGTACACTTGAACCCATAACAAAAGTTGCGCATGATTTTGGTATAGACGAGGATTGCCTTGAACTTTACGGCAAATACAAAGCCAAGCTTTCTGACGAGCTTTACGAAAAAAATAAGGACAAGCCGGACAGCAAACTTGTGCTTGTTACTGCCGTCAATCCAACACCTGCGGGCGAGGGCAAAACTACGGTTACCATCGGACTTGCACAGGCGCTCAATAAAATCGGCAAAAAAACGATGGTCGCACTTCGTGAGCCGTCTTTGGGTCCTTGTATGGGTGTAAAGGGCGGTGCGGCAGGCGGCGGCTATTCACAGGTAGTGCCTATGG
>JAGAHK010000135.1 GCA_017627115.1 Bacillota bacterium
CTTCCTTATTTTGTTAAAAAAATTGTTAATAAATATAGACAAAGTTAAAAAATTGTGGTAAAATGTTATTAGATAATTATATCAAACAGGGCATTTTGTCTAAAAAGAGGGTGAATTTATTTGAAAACGGTCTTATGTTTTGGCGATTCCAACACTTATGGTTTTAACCCCGCCACAAAAGAACGCTTTGATTGGGGAGTTTATTGGACAAGTATAATTGCGGACAGGCTCCGAGATTATGATATAAACATTGTTAACGAAGGTCTCTGCGGCAGGACGGCTGCGCACGACGATCCCGTAAAGCCATACCGCAACGGGTTCGACTCGCTGCCTATGATACTTGAGACACACAATCCGATAGATACTATTATACTGATGCTTGGCACAAACGACTGCAAAACACAGTTCAAAACAGACGAGCATATTGTCGGCTGGTGCATAAAAAGGCTTATTGAAGTTATAAAACTCACCTGCCCCGACACCAAAATACTGCTTGTATCGCCGATAGAACTTGGCAGACGTGTATGGGCGGAGGAATTTGACCCTAAATTCAGCAAAAATTCTATTGAGATAACAAAAAGGCTTCCCGAAGTCTATGAAAATATCTCAAAGATATACGAGATAGATTTTCTTGCTGCATCCGATTATGCCGACCCAAGCGAGACCGACAGGGAACATATGGACGAAGAGGGACATCTTGCCCTTGCCGATGCAATATACGAAAAATTGAAAGAAATGAATGTATATTAAAGAATGTATATTAAAAAATGTATATCAAAAAAGCCGAAACGCAAAAATGTTTCGGCTTTTTTGATCGTTATTATGTTTTCAGTCCTCGATATAACCCTTTTCCACTGCCTTATCAAGCAGATCGAGAGCAAATTTTCTTAACTTCGGGTGTGAAAGCCTTGTAAGTCTGTATGCGTGTTCTTCCACATCATTTTTATGGACATTGTTTTCAAGCCATAATGTGCCTTTGTTTGTATAATTCAGCAGAATGGGCTGCAAACGGTCAAGCGCATTTGCAAAAAGCGCTTCGCTTGTTTCGCATTTTTCAAACTCATACCACAAATTTTTAAGCTCACTGCCCTGCGGCTCATCAAGTATGGAATAGAGCTTATCTGCCGCTTCGTTTTCGCGCTTTGCCTTTGTTTTGTTGCCCTCTTCGTCATAAAGATAGGTATCGCCTGCATATATCTCCACAAGGTCGTGCATAAGGAGCATTTTTACAACATGGGATATATCCGTACCCTCGGGCGCATATTCGGACAGAACAACAGCCAGCATACAAAGATGCCAGCTGTGCTCTGCGGAATTTTCACGTCTGCTGCCGTCTGTTATCATGGAACGGCGCAGAACTGTCTTTAATTTGTCTATCTCAAGAATAAAATCAATTTGCTTGTTTAATTTATCCATTGAAAACTTCCTCTGCAACTTCCGCGATATGTTCGGGC
This sequence comes from Bacillota bacterium, assembly GCA_017627115.1. Taxonomy (GTDB): domain Bacteria; phylum Bacillota; class Clostridia; order Lachnospirales; family CAG-274; genus RGIG4310. The sequence continues at coordinate 1,455 of JAGAHK010000135.1, forward strand.
GTGAAACCGAAATGTTTGAACAATACGGGGAAAGGTGCGGATATACCAAAGCGGTCTACCCCGATAAATCTGCCGTTTATACCGATATACTTATACCAGTAGTTATCGCTTGAAGCCTCAACTGCAACTCTCTTGTCGATATTCTTTGGCAGAACGGAATTCTTATACTCTTCACTCTGTTCTTCAAAAAGTTCTACACAAGGCATACTTACGATACGTGCGGAAATGCCTTTTTCTTTAAGGATCTCCCATGAATCGTATGCGGGACCGACTTCCGAACCCGAAGCGATAATGATCATATCGGGCGTTTCCTTATAAGAGTCCTTGATAATATAGCCGCCTTTAAGTGTATTTCTTCCGTCAGCGCCTATATTTTTTGTTGTCTGGCGTGTATAAGCCATGATAGTAGGCTTTTTACCGTTGAATGCCGCTGTGAACCACGCAGCTGCCGCTTCATTTGTATCACAGGGACGGAATGTGTAGCTGTTGGGCATACTTCTGAAAGATGCAAGCTGTTCTACGGGCTGATGTGTGGGGCCGTCCTCGCCTACACCGATACTGTCATGTGTAAGAATACCTATAACGGGCAGGCTTGAAATTGCCGAAATGCGGAGAGCAGGCTTCATATAATCGCTGAATACAAAGAAGCTTGCTATATAAGGCTTAACACCGCCGTGGAACGCCATACCGTTTGCTATCGCTGTCATGGCAAGTTCACGGATGCCATAGTGCATATTCGCACCGCCGCGGTTTTCCTTTGTATAGTATGCAACGTCTTTCATTATTGACTTATTGGAAGGCGCAAGGTCTGCCGAACCACCGAAAAGATTAGGCAGGATGTCCTTTATCTTGTTGAGCATTTTTTCTGAAGACTGTCTTGTTGCACAATCACCCTCATGCATCCAGAAACTGTCGTCTTTTAAAAGTTTTTCGGCAGCTTCTTTTTCGTAATCGCCGCTGAACCAATCTTTAAGCTGTTTTGCA
>JAGAHK010000136.1 GCA_017627115.1 Bacillota bacterium
AACTATGGATTCATTATGCAGTGACTGAGCTTTACTCAGCCGGGTTTCCCCATTCGGATATCTCCGGATCGCAGGCTATGTGCGCCTCCCCGAAGCTTTTCGCAGCTTTTTGCGTCCTTCATCGGTTCTTGATGCCAAGGCATTCACCCTTTGCTCTTATTAGCTTGACCTGTGTTTTAAAAATTCTTTCGTCAGAAAAATTTTTTGAAGTTCAAAAATTTTTCTTCCTCTGTCTTTTTAAAACTTTGATGCAAAATTTTTTCAGAGGAATTTTTTTGGGGTTCAAAAATTTTCTTTCTTACCCCTTTTCACGATTGCCCCGTTCGCCGAAGCATTTCGTAAAAAATTTCTCTCAATTTTAGTTTTGCAATGTTTGCCTCGTTTGTCAAAAAGTAACTTTACTCACTTTTTAACATTCTTTCGTTTGAGATTGATATATTGAGAATTAAATCAACGGAAAAACTTTACTTAGTAATTACTAAAATAGTTTTTGTTTAACTTTAATTCATTTTGATTTACTCTTTCAAGTAAACCTCAATGTCGTTGTGTTTGTATTCTGTTTTCAAGTTTCAGACAGGTAAACCACAATGTTTTACCCATTATTTAAGCACTGCCCATTTGAACAGTGCCTAATTATAGTACCACAACAAAAAACATTTGTCAACACTTTTTTTAAATTTTTTTCAAAATTTTTTATAAAGCACAAATCCTTGATAAACGCCTTGCGCATTTTCTTTTTTTTGCCGTTTCAAACTGCTTTTTATCAATTATTTTCGGGTTTAAAACTTTCGACCTTTCTGTAGAAACAACTGTAATTACCCGTATGACACGCAGCACCCACCTGCTCTATCAATAAAAGCACGGTATCGCAGTCGCAGTCATACCTTATTTCCTTTACATACTGAAAATGTCCGCTCGTCTCGCCCTTTACCCAAAGGCTTTGACGTGAACGGCTGAAATAAGTCGCCTTACCCGTTTTCACGGTCAGGTCGAACGCCTCTTGGTTCATATAGGCAAGCATAAGCACCTCTTTTGTCTTGCAGTCCTGCGCAATGGCGGGTATAAGCCCCTGTTCGTTAAATTTAAGTTCCATATTATCTCCTTTTATCTCAACCTCACGGGTATCCCCTCATTTGCAAGATACCTTTTCAGGTCCGTAATATCCAGCTCTCTGTAATGGAAAAGGCTTGCGGCAAGTGCAGCTTCCGCGCCGCCGTCTGTGAGGGCTTCGGCAAAATGCTCCATCGTACCTGCGCCGCCGCTTGCGATAACGGGTATCTGTACGGCATCCGAAACAGCCTTTGTCAGCGGTATATCATAGCCCGCCTTTGTGCCGTCACAGTCCATACTTGTCAGCAATATCTCGCCTGCACCGCGCCTTTCGGCTTCCACAGCCCACTCCACGGCATCCTTGCCCGTATTCACACGGCCGCCGTTTAAGTATACATCAAAACCGTCACTGCCGATACGTTTTTTAGCATCTATCGCAACAACGACACATTGGTTGCCGAAACGCTCCGCCGCCTCGTTTATCAGTTCGGGGCGTTTTACTGCCGCCGAATTCACGGAGATCTTGTCCGCACCTGCCGAAAGTATCGCACGGAAATCCTCAACGGTACGTATACCGCCGCCGACAGTGAGCGGAATAAACACTTCCTCCGCAGTACGCGCCACCACATCAAGCATTATGTTCCGCGCATCCGAAGATGCCGTTATATCGAGAAAAACTATCTCGTCCGCCATGGAACGGTTGTAGTATGCGGCTATCTCAACGGGGTCGCCCGCATCCTTTAAATTAACAAAATTAACCCCTTTTACCACCCTGCCGTTTTTCACGTCAAGACAGGGTATTATACGTTTTGTGTGCATAGTATTCAAGCACCTTTCTTCTTTTTTATATGCGCTCCCACGATCTCCGACACATCCGAAATGGTCGCGAAAGCCGAGCCTTCGTCTTCCTTTATAATGCGTTTGAGTTCGCTTAACTCAATTCGCGTTACAACACAGTAAAGCACTATCTTTTTGCCGCTTATCAGACCTTCGCCTTCCAAAAGGGTAACAGTCCTGCCAAGCTGTTTGTATATCTTGTCGGCTATCCTTTCGCCGTTTTCGGTGATTATCATGACCGCCTTGCCCTGTTCAAAGCCCGTTTCCACCATATCTATGACCTTTGAAGTGATAAAATAAGTCAGTATGCTGTAAAGAGCCCTGTCTGCACCGAAAATAAAGCCTGCTATCGTATATATAACAAGATTAAACCCAAGAATTATCTGCCCCGTCGAAAATGACGTGCGCTTGCTCAGAAGCAGCGAAAGCGTGTCCATACCGTCAACACAGCCGCCCGCGCGCATAACGAGCCCAACGCCGATACCGAGGAAAACACCGCCGTATACCGTAGCCAGAAGAGGGTCGTCCGTCACTTCCTCCATATCCTCAAACGCAGCAAGCAAAAGCGAAAAAACTATCATCGCAAACGCCGCCTTGAACGCAAACGTCCTGCCAAGCTGCTTTAAGCCAAGCACAAGAAACGGGATATTGATAATAACGATAAACAGGCTCAAAGGCACTTTCGTAAGGTTGTTAAGTATGATAGATATGCCGACTATGCCGCCGTCAAGGATATTTTTCGCAACAAGGAATTCCTCAATGGCAAAAGCCGCCACCGCCGAACCGACAGCTATCATCAAATACGAAAAAATAAGCTGCGGTATGTTTAACTTCGCCTTTTTTTCCATATTTCCACCTTATTTCTGATATTTTTCGATAACCTCTTTCAAATCAAGAGCGCCGTTGAAAAGCGCCTTTCCTATAATAACGCCCGAAGCGCCGATATTCTTCACATTTTCAATATCCTGCATAGTGCTTACACCGCCGCTTGCAATGATATTCATACCCGTTTTTTCGATAAGGTCTTTCGTGGACTCGATATTCGGACCGCTCATCATGCCATCCTTTGAAATATCGGTGTAGATAACATCCTCAACACCGTATCCCTTCATTTTAAGGCAGAGTTCCACCGCCGAAACGCCGCTGACTTCCTCCCAGCCCGAAATAGCCGCCATACCGTTTTTCGCATCCACACCAAGAGCTATCTTTGTGCCGTATTTCTCGACTGCCGTTTTCACAAGCCCGGGATTTTTCACCGCCGCCGTGCCTATTATAACTCTCGATGCGCCCGCCGATATACGCGCCTCAATGTCCTCTATGGTACGCACGCCGCCGCCCGTTTCAATAGGTATATCAAAAGCCTTGCGTATATGCTTTATGGTATCTGTTACAAAAGTCTTTCCGTAGCGTGCGCCGTCAAGATCCACCAGATGAAGATATGTAGCACCCTTTTTTACCCACTGCTCCGCAGCGCGGACAGGGTCGTCGTTGAATACCTCAACATTGTCGAATTTTCCTTGCGTAAGACGTACCGCCTTGCCGTCAATAATGTCAATTGCAGGATAGATCTGCATAATCGTCCCTCCCTTGTTGTATACATTTTTTGGTTAATGCTAAATATAATTCTTCTTGTTCGGGGTCGAAAATGATATTTACCATTTCAATATCTTCAAAGCCCCGTTTTATTTCCATATAATATGATGTTCTCGAAACCAAAAGCCCTCTGTTGCCTTTTAAGCCCTGCGTGTGCCAGCGGTCGGAAATTTCATGCAAAAACTTCCGTAAAGCTGTTTCGGAGACCTCGCCGAGTTCCGCCGTGACCACATGGTCGTCTTCAAACTTCCAATATCTCTCCACATGGTATTTTATGTTTCGGCTCAGTATATTAAGCCTTTTTTCGGCAACGTCCACCGCCTTTGCCGCCGTTTCCGAGATTATAAAAAATACTATTGTCAAATTTACTGCTCCTTTGCGGATTTGGGGAGGTTTGCTTCTTTGGTTTTAATGTGTAACATATTTGTCGATAAAGTCCGAGGGTGCCATGATTCTGGGTTTTTCTATATCGACATCCGTGAAGTCTTTATCTCCCGTTATGAATATATCAATATTTTCGATTATTGCGGTATATAATACAGGGTAATCATTTATATCCCTTATTTCAAAAAGACCTTTTTCAAAAGTTTTGGGCGTGTAAACAAATTCATAGCTTAATTCGGTTAAAAACTTATCTATTACTTTCTTTTTTGACGGAAACTTTTTTTCTGCCACAGCAATGAGTTCATCAGTGACAAAGGATGAAAGAACAAGCTGATGTTCCTGTGTTATATATTGAAGCATTTGCATGAACTTTTTGCTTGGAAAGAACAGTATTGATATAAGTACATTCGTGTCAAGCATTATTCGCATTTATAAATATCACTTCTTTCTGCTCGTACTTCCTTAACCATGTTTACAATATCTTGTTCGTTTTCGATTCCCAGTTCTTCTGCCGTTCCGGTAAATTCCTTTTGAGCGCTTAGTAAAGCACCGACCGAGGCATTCATTATGACTATTTTATTGCCGTCATTAACAAAAAGCACTTTATCCCCGTCTTTTACGCCCAATTGCTTTCTGATGCTGATAGGAATTGTTATTTGTCCTTTAGATGTTACTTTAGCAAGTTCCATAATTTTCACTCCTTTAATATGCCGTTCGTGCTCCTTACATTCCTTACTTTTATTATACATCCTTGCTGCTTTTTAGTCAATCAATGAAATTACAGAGGAATTACAGTTCCAATTCAATTTTCTCATTTCCCGCAAACGCCTCATTCCTCGTCTTATCAGCCACGGTTATTTCGATACATTTTGCGTAATACATATCATCATTTATTCGGCTGTCCTCGTACAATTCGGGCACGGGCAGTTTTTCGCCCTCAAATTCCAGCTCGCTCATGCCGAAACCTATAACATATTTGTCGTTGTATTCATCGGGTATATCTGCGGGCTTTGCATATGTGTAATATCTGCGCGTTTCGTATATATGCACTGCCACAAGGTCAAAAACCGAGATATATTTTCGCAGTGTGCCTAATTTCATATCATATATAAAATTATCTTCCATTTTGTCAAATCCTTTCTTTCGGAGCAAAATAATATATTTTCGGCATTTTTCCCGAATCAACGTAAATTTTTATTCTGTCGCCCTGCTTGTAGGGGCATTTTCCCGAAAGGTACGGTTTGCTTGCAAATTCGTATTTCTTTCCGTTTAAAGTACAGCTGCAAATTATCCGAAACCGCGGGGTTATGCCTATCTCATTCACGCGTTCTTCTTTCCACTGCGTGAAAACAAGATATTTTTTACCGCGCTCAAGCCGTAGACCGTGAAGAAAATGCCAAACCGAAAGGCAGAACGCCGTAAGATATATTGATGCTAAAATAATTATCATCAAAGCGTTGCGGTAAATATTGATGCTTATATCCGCAGTCGATTTTGACGGGTTCACAGGGTCATAATATACGGTGATGTCTTTGCCCTCTTTTACGGTTTTCCACCACAGTTTTGTAATGCCGTCATATTCCGTGCCGCCGACATTGTAATTGTAGGACACAAGCCACATATGCCCGCGGTTTACGGGGGAGTAATACACGCTTTCGACCTTGCCGTTTGTTATAGTGTATCTTTGTTTTAAACCGCGGAATTCGTTTGCTTCATTGTATAATGAAAACAGTGCGATAATAAGAATCGGCAAAATTATGACCGTGTAAAACAATATCTCTTTCAAAAAATCGAAGATAAGCTTTTTGCGCATATATTCTCCTTACAGCGACGCGAAATTTTTCAATATCCTCAAGCCCACATCGCCGCTTTTTTCGGGGTGGAACTGCAAGGCAAAAATATTGTCTTTCTGCACTGCCACCTGTATCTCCTTACCGTAATCGACAGTCGCGGAAACAACGGGCGCATCCGTTTCAAGGTAGTAGGAGTGTACAAAATACACATACGGACTTTCGCCCGTACCCTCAAACAGCGGCGCGCGCATTTTTACATTAAGGTTGTTCCAGCCGATATGCGGCTTTTTCACATTGTCGGGCAGAAGAACTATCTTGCCGGGGATAAGCCCCAATCCCTCATACTCACCGTATTCATAGCTTTTGTCAAACACCATCTGCATACCGAGACAAATGCCCAAAAACGGCTTTTTCTCCTCGACTGCCTTGTAGATGACTTTGTCAAAGCCTTTTTCGCGTATGGTACGTATGGCATCGCCGAAGGCACCCACGCCGGGCAAAACAAGCCTTTCCGCACGCTCCATAACGGAAACATCGTCCGTCACCACAGCTTCAAATCCCAAATATTCAAATGCTTTCTGCACAGAACGCAGATTGCCCATTCCGTAATCAATTATTGCTATCATTTTATGCTCCTCTTATATCAAAGACCCAAAACAAGGGGTTTTCTTCCAATTTGGATTTGTAAATTATGTAATAATTATCGCCTGTTATGCCGGTCTTGAAATATAGTTTTTTGTCCGTTTGTTTTATAAGCTGTCCGTCCTGCTTTTCAACGAAATAGCCCGAAGCTGCATAGTTTTGCTTTACTGTAGCATATCCCACATCGCTTTGTATAAGTATAGCCCCGAAGTAGTCCATCCCGTCACCGTTTCCGACAAGTTTGCCTGCAGCCGAATACATTTCGATTATCTTTGCATTAGGTGGCAAAGGGTGTTCGGTCAACTCATGAACTATCTTGTTTGCGCGAAAATCATTGACAGCAGGTATAATTAAAAACGGCGATACACAAATGCAGACGACGATAATGCCTAAAATAAGCGGGATAAGAATGTTCTTCTTTTTTGTTTGCATTGAGTTTGTTGTGTTCATATCTTATTCCGTATACTCTCTTATCCAATCTTCAAAATCTTCGTTGTAATATAAATATTCTCCCGGTGAAATTGCTGCATCTGTATGTGTTACATCCACAAGAAAATGCCATGCCTTGTAGTCGGTAACTTCAACATTGTCATCATTAATGATGTAGTTCATAGCCCAATCGGAAATATTTTCCCTTGTTTCCTTACCCGCTATAACCGACCGCAGCTTCATTTCGATTTCTTTGATTGAAGGCTGAGGAATTGAAGCGTTTTTCATACAGTTACCTCCTGTTATGCTGCTTGATTTAACATTATCAGCGCCGCAGGCTCTTGGCTCCCATATTAGGGGAGCTGTCAAGCGCAGCTTGACTGAGGGGTTAAAAATCAATCGGCCATTCTGTTTTTGACCTCTGCATCTATTGCCATGCAAACTTCCTCAAATCGGAAATCCACCTGCGGATTTGTAAATCTTATTACTTTAATTGCAAGCGCCTCAAAATATTTTGTTCTTATAAGGTCGCATTTTTCACCCTCGTCAGAATAATGTTGAGAACCGTCAATTTCAACGATCAGTTTAGCTTCGGTACAATAAAAATCTGCTATGTAGTTATCAATTGCACGCTGGCGATAAAATCTTACATGATAATTTCTTAAAAATCTGTACCACAATTTTCGTTCTTGCTCTGTCATTTCTTTGCGCAGTTTTCTTGCGTTTTGGAAACTTGATTTATAATAATGGAGATTTGTGTGAAATTGCGGCGTTTTTTCATCCATTTTAAGCCCTCATTTAACCCTTTATTTAACCCCTCAGTCAGCCTTCGGCTGCCAGCTCCCCTAATAAGGGAGCCAAGAAAGTTGCCGGACTTACTCCAGCATTCCCTTTGTAGACATTACCCCGTCAATTCTGTCATCTATCTGTGTTGCCATATCCACCGCACGTCCGAATGCCTTGAACATAGCCTCGGCAATATGGTGGTTATTTTTGCCCGCAAGGACCTTTATATGCAGATTTAAACCGCAGTTGTCGCTTACCGCGCGGAAAAATTCCTCCACCATTTCGGTATCGAAACTGCCCAGAGTCGGCACGGTAAATCCCCCGTCAAACACAAGCAGGGGTCTGCCCGAAAAGTCCACCGCACACAGCACAAGCGCCTCATCCATCGGCACTATCGCATGACCGTAGCGGCGTATGCCCGCCTTGTCGCCAAGAGCCTGTGCAAAACACTTACCGAGAACGATGCCCACATCCTCGACAGTGTGGTGACAATCCACGTCAAGATCGCCGTCCGCATTTACGGTCAGGTCGATAAAGCCGTGCTTTGAGATATGTGTGAGCATATGGTCAAAAAAACCTATGCCCGTGAAAATATCGTTGATACCGCTGCCGTCAATATTCAGCGTCATTGTTATCTGTGTTTCAAAGGTATTTCTTTCAATAGCCGCGCTGCGCATAGCCGCACCTCCTTTTTATAAACGGACTCTTACGGAGTTTGCGTGTGCCGTAAGACCCTCTGCATTTGCAAATTTTATAACATCCTCGCCAAGATTGCCCAGGGCTTCCTTCGAGAACGAGATTATGCTTGATTTCTTTATGTAATCATCTATCGACAGCGGCGAAAAGAAACGCGCCGTGCCGCCCGTAGGCAGAACGTGGTTGGGACCTGCCATATAATCGCCCAGAGGCTCGGGTGTGTAGTGACCCAGGAATATCGCGCCTGCGTTGCGTATCTTCGGCAAAAGCGCAAACGGTTCCTTTGTGCATACTTCCATATGCTCGGGCGCAATGGCATTGCAAAGCTCACACGCAATATCCGTGTTTTCCGCAACAATGATCGCACCGTAATTATCTATTGATTTGTCTATTATCGCCTTTCTTTCAAGCACCTGTGTCTGTTTTTCGACTTCTTCCTGCACCTTTTGGGCAAGTTCCATACTTGTGGTCACAAGCACCGCGCTCGCAAGCTCGTCATGCTCCGCCTGCGAAAGCAGATCCGCCGCAACATAAACGGGGTTTGCGCTCTCGTCCGCAAGAATAAGTATCTCACTCGGTCCCGCAACAGAGTCTATATTTACATAGCCGTAAACGCTTCTTTTTGCAAGCGCAACAAAAATATTGCCGGGGCCGACTATCTTGTCCACCCTCGGCACGCTCTCCGTACCGTAGGCAAGGGCGGCTATCGCCTGCGCACCGCCGACCTTGTATATCCTGTCAACACCTGCGGTGTGTGCCGCAACTATGGTAGTCGGGTTCACTTTACCCTCGGCGTTCGGCGGTGTTGTCATAACTATCTCCTTAACACCTGCCACCTTTGCAGGCACGATATTCATCAGCACGCTTGACGGATAAGCCGCCTTGCCGCCCGGAACATACACGCCCACACGCGCAAGCGGACGTATGAGCTGACCGAGCATCTCGCCGTTTTCGGCAGGTTCGAGCCAGCTGTTTATCTTCTGCTTCTGGTGAAAATCCGCTATCCTGCGCGCCGATTTTTCTATAACTTCGATAAGTTCCTTGTCCACCTGTGCATAGGCTTCCTTTATCTCCTCTTTTGTGAGCAGGATATTTTCGGCATTTATATCCGCCTTGTCAAACTTTTTCGTGTATTCAAACAGCGCCTTGTCGCCGTTTTTGCGTATATCGGAGAGGATGCCGTTGACAGTGTCCTGCACATCCCCGTATTCAAGCTGCGAACGCGAAAGCAAAGCCTCGACAAGCTTTTTGCCCTCCGCATCACTGTATTCCATTATCTTTATCATTTGTCAAGCTCCTTTAATCCGTTGATAATTTTTGCTATCCTCTCATGTTCAAGCTTCATGCTCACACGGTTTACCACCATTCTTGCGGAAATGGGGCACACATCCTCCAGCACGGAAAGACCGTTTGCTTTAAGTGTAGAACCCGTTTCCACAATATCCACAATAACATCGCCAAGCCCCACTATCGGCGCAAGTTCCACCGAGCCGTTAAGCTTAACTATCTCTATGGTCTGATGTTTTTTGTGATAGAAATGCTCTTTTGCAACATTCGGATATTTTGTAGCAACACGCAGATCGTTGCTGTTTTTCAGCTTTTCCCACTGTTCTGCAAAGCCCGCAACGGCAAACTTGCACTTGCCGAAACCGAGATCTACCACTTCATAAAGGTTGCGGTCCTCTTCAAGCAGGGTATCTTTGCCCACAAAGCCAATATCCGCCGCGCCCGATTCCACATAAGTCGGCACGTCCGTAGCCTTTGCAAGGAAAAACTTAACTTTCAGCTCTTCATTCGTAAAAATAAGCTTGCGCGAGTCCTCTTTCATCTCGTCACAGGTTATGCCCATAGTTTCAAGCAGTCCCATCGCCTTTTCGGCAAGCCTGCCCTTTGCAAGCGCAAAAGTAAGGTATTTGTCGCCGCTGCCGTTTTCCTGCGCACTTATGGCGGACATAAGGTGATTTATATTTATCGAAAAACCGACGGCGGGATAGTCCGCACCGAAATTCTTTACCATATTGTCATATCTGCCGCCGTCCACTATAGAAAAGCCCGAACCGTAAGCATAACCGCGGAAAACTATGCCCGTGTAGTAATCAAGATGACCCACAACGCCGAAATCAAACGAAATATATTTCTCGATACCCTTTTCTTTAAGTATATCGTAGATCTTGTGCAGATGTGCAAGCGCCGAGAGCGATCTTTGGTTCTTCACCGAAAAACCGAGCTTTTCAAGCAGGTCTATACCGCCTATAAGCAGCGGCAGGTCTGCAAAAAGCTTCTTTATATCATCCCTTGTGTCAAGCGAATTTACCGTTTCGCTGACTTTCACATAGTTTTTGCCGACTATGCTCTCACGTATCTTCTCGGCATCCTCTGCGGAAATGCCTGCTTCTTCAAGAATACCCTGTAAAAATGCAACATCGCCCACATCAATGCGAAAATCTTTCAGTCCCGATGCAAGCAGCGCTTTTACCGCCGCTTCCAGCACCTCGGTATCGGCTTCGACACTGTTAACGCCTATAAGCTCAACACCCGACTGCGTAAACTCGCGCATCTTGCCCTGGTAGTTCTCGTTGTATCTGAAACAATTGCCCGTATACGAAAATTTAAGCGGCACCTCGCCCGACTCGTAAGCCGTTGATGCAATTCGGGCAATAGCGGGCGTAATATCGGGGCGCAGACCCAAAATAGAACCGTCACGGTCGAGCAGCTTGTGCATACGCTTGCTGTCAATGCCGCCCATACCCTCGTAAACCTGCGCAAATTCAAAGGTCGGTGTGTCTATAGCACAATAGCCGTAGTCCTCAAACACCGCCTGTATATTGTTTTCGATCTGTTTTTTAAATGCGTACTCGCGCGGAAGATAATCCTTGACACCCTCCGGAGTATGCAGTCTGTAATTCATCATAATTCTGCTCCTTGTATTTCGATTCACTTTCCAACCCACTTTAGTGTGATAAAGCGATAAAGTGTTATTATTATAACACTCTTTGATGCACTTGTCAATATATATCCATTTTGAGTTTCCCCATTTTTGTTTTGAGTTTTTTCGTTTTTTAAATGAAAATTATTGTTTTTGCTCGTTGTCAAGTTGCATTAGTCTTGGCTCCCCTTCTTTCAGGTTTGTCCTGACGGCGGCAAAGCCGTCGGGACTCTATGGCAAACATCCGTCAGCTTCGCTGCCGAATGGATTGCTGGCGCGGCTTGCCGCGACTGAGGGGTTTCGATTGTTGATGCTCACCGTTACGCAACACTAAAGCCGTTGCAAATAAACCCCTCCACCACGCTGCGCGCGGTCCCCCTCCCCTAACCGCTTACGCTAAAGGGGAGGCAAGACTAATGCAACGTCTTTTCTTTTCTAAAGTAACT
>JAGAHK010000137.1 GCA_017627115.1 Bacillota bacterium
GATGAGTGGATTGGCGAGCATAGACTATTTCTTGTCTGTGACAGCTCACTGCGGTTTCTGATCGGTATCCGTGAGCATCTGGATCAGCTGGAGTTGAATGGCAACTACATCATGCGGTTCAATGACTTCCAACCGAATCCCCTATACGAGAACGTGCTGGCGGGAGTTAAGCAGTTTCGTCGGGGAAATTGCGATGCTATCATGGCCATCGGTGGGGGTTCCGCCATAGATGTAGCGAAGTGCATCAAGCTGTACAGTTCAATGCCTGGCGATGGCGCGAATGGAAGTTTCCTGACGATGGAGACTGTTTTTGCTGAAATTCCGTTCCTGGCCATGCCTACAACGGCAGGCACGGGCAGTGAGGTAACACAGTATTCCATACTGACCATACACGAAAAAAACACCAAAAAGAGCATATCGCACGCGGTTTTCCCCACACTTGCGCTTGATGACCCGAAATATCTTGTATCGCTTTCGCATGAAAAGCTGATAGATACCGCTGTTGATACACTTGCACACCTTATTGAGAGCAGGCTTTCGGCAAACTGCGCAAAAAGCTTGAGCTTCACTGAAGAAGGACTTAAAATATGGGGAGAACTGAAATTCAAGATACTTGAAAATACACTCACCGACATTGACAGGGAAAGCCTTATACGCGCCTGTGTATGCGGCGGAAATGCAATTGCGCAGACCTCGACTTCCCTGCCCCACGGTTTGAGCTATATGGCAACATACAAACTCGGCATACCGCACGGCAGAGCCTGCGGAATGTTTTTGGGCGGTTATCTCGATACATACCCCGACAGGGAAAAAGCGCAAAAAACCGCAGAATTGCTTGGTTTCGAGGACACAAAGGGATTCAGGGAGTTTATAAGCTTTTTATTGAGCGAAAAACCGCTTGACGGTGATTTTATGCGTGAAAATGCGCAGGCGCTTTTGCAAAACCCCGCAAAGCTGAAAAATCACCCATATGACGTAGATGCGGACAAGCTTTTAAGAATGGAGAATACATATGATAAAACTGTATAAACAGACGGCAGACGGACTTCTATACGCCGAAAGCTGGGTGGATGATGATTTTGCCACCGTACATACGGGTGTTGTGGGCGATATAGGCGAATGTTATGAAGAAGACTGCGAAAATGCCAAACGCTATCTCAAAAAATTCAAGGAAGAATACGAAAGCCGCGGCTACCGCGTTATACCCGACAGCGAGATGTATTGGATATGCGTAAAATGGCAGACGGAGAGCGGCGAACTTGACAACGCGGAAGAGGAGAGACTGAATACCGCATACGACAGCCTTAACGAAGCTTTCGGCTGGTTTGGGCTGGGATATGCGGACGGTTTTGAAACAAGCGAGGAAAACGGCGGATTGTACATAACGCTTTATGCGCTTTCGGTAGATAGGGAACTCGGTATAGAGACCGCCAGAAACTCGACCGAGCTTTACACGGATTTTACGGTAACAGCAGAGAAATTCAATTGAAAAGCACTATCAGACACCAAAGGAGAAAATATGCTTGACGAAATACTTTTGCGTGTGGAAAAACCTGCACGTTATATCGGCAACGAGATAAATATGGTCATAAAGGACAAAAATGCCGTTGACATAAATTTTGCATTCTGCTTTCCCGATGTTTATGAGGTGGGCATGAGCCACCTGGGTATGCAGATACTCTACTACTTTCTGAACCGCCGCGAAGACACCTACTGTCAGCGTGTTTTTGCGCCGTGGGTGGATATGGAAGAAATGATGCGCAGGCACAATATACCGCTGTATGCACTTGAAACCGGTGAAAGCGTAAAAAACTTTGATTTTGTGGGCTTTACCCTGCAATATGAGATGAGCTATACCAATATACTGAATATGCTCGACCTTTCGGGTATACCCGTTTTCGCACGCGACAGAGGCGAGGACGACCCGATAGTTATAGGCGGAGGTCCGTGTTCATACAACCCCGAGCCGCTTGCGGATTTTTTTGATGTGTTTTACATAGGCGAGGGCGAGGTTTATTATGACGAAATGCTCGATATGTACAAGGAACATAAGAAAAGCGGCGGTTCGCGTGCGGAGTTTCTGGAGAAACTGCTCTCCATACCCTGTATGTACGTGCCGAAGTTTTATGATGCCGAATACAACGAGGACGGCACGCTGAAAAGCTTTGCGCCAAACCATCCGTCCGCACCGAAAATCATAAAAAAGGCGATAGTAAAAGATCTGGACAAGGTCTTTTACCCCGAAAAGCAGCTTGTGCCGCTTATAGAAGTTGTGCATGACCGCGTGACCCTCGAAGTTTTCCGCGGCTGCATACGCGGCTGCCGTTTTTGTCAGGCAGGCTATATTTACCGCCCCGTGCGCGAGAAAAATGCGAACACGCTTATAAATTGCTCGACTTCACTTGTGGCAAATTCGGGACACGAGGAAATAAGCCTTACAAGCCTTTCCACAAGCGATTACCGTCAGTTCAAAGAGCTTGCAAACGGGCTTATAGACCTTTATGCAAAGGATAAAATAAACATTGCCCTGCCCTCCCTGCGCATTGATGCGTTTTCCCTTGACCTTATGGAACGTGTGCAGGAAGTGCGCAAATCAAGCCTTACTTTTGCGCCCGAGGCGGGAACGCAGCGTCTGAGGAATGTAATAAACAAAGGACTGACCGAGGAAAACATCTTAAACGGCTGTGCGCTTGCGTTTTCGGGCGGCTGGAACAGGGTCAAGCTGTACTTTATGTGCGGTCTGCCGACTGAAACGGACGAGGATCTTTTGGGCATAGTTGACCTTGCAAACAAAATAGTGGATAAATACCACGAAATACCCAAAGAAGACCGTCCGCGCCCCGTATCGGTAGTGGCAAGCACATCGTGTTTTGTGCCGAAGCCGTTTACGCCTTTCCAGTGGTCGGCACAGGCTACCGTGGAAGAATTTTTGCGCAAGACAAAGCTTGTGAAAACAAGTATGACAAAAAAACAGGTAAAGTATACATATCACGAACCCGAGCTTAGCAGTATGGAAGCCGTGCTTGCGCTTGGCGACAGGCGGGTTTCGGGCCTTATATACCGCGCATGGCAGCTTGGCGCGAAGTTTGACGGCTGGACGGAGCATTTTAAATACGGCTTATGGATGCAGGCTTTTAAAGACACGGGCTTGTCAAAGGCATTTTACGCAAACCGTGAGCGCAGTTATGACGAACTGCTGCCGTGGGACCATATCTCCATAGGCGTGAGCAAAAACTTTTTTATAAAGGAAATGGAAAGGGCAAAGGCGGAAACGGTGACCCCGAACTGCCGCACGGAATGTGCAATGTGCGGCGCAAAGTCCTTTGGCACGGGTGTCTGCTATGAATGAGATATACAAATACAGGATAAAATTTACAAAGGTCGATAAAATGCGCTATATAGGGCATCTTGACCTGCTGAAATACTTTCAGCGTGCCATTAAGCGTGCGCGTGTGCCGATAGCCTATTCAACGGGCTTCAATCCGCATCAGCTTATGAGTTTCGCAACACCCTTGCCGCTCGGTATGGGCAGCACAAGCGAATTTGTGGATATAAGGCTTGAAACGCCGATGGAATGCGAGGAATTGAAAAATGCACTCAATGCACAGATGAGTCTCGGTATGGAACTTACCGAAGTGCGCCGCATGGCAGAGGGCGAGGACACGGGTGCTGCGCTCCTGCGCGCCGCAGATCATATCATCACACTTGACAGAAAGCTTGAAAACGCCGATGAAATGCTCAAAAGCCTTGAAAACGATGCCGAATGGCTCATTGAAAAGGTCGGCAAAAAGAAGAAAGTGCGTGAGGTAGATATACGCCCGATGGTATATGAACTGCGTGCCGAAAACGCCGAAAGCGGCGAAAACACCAAACTTTTTGCACGTATAGCCACAGGCAGCGACCAAAATCTCAAAGTCGATCTTATGCTTGAATATATGTACAAAAAATGGGGCTTTGAATTTGACTACCTTAAAATAAAAGTAACAAGAACAGGGCTTTATAAAAAAGAAGAAAGCGGCGAATTTACACTGCTTTAAAAATCACGGGCAGAAAACAACAAAAATAGCGAAACAAATTTTTTTCAAGGCTGTCGGCTTTATCGACAGCCTTATGTATATATTTTTCTTTTTTTCTTATACTATAGTAAACGACAAAAGTCTTTGGACTTTGGGCGTTTACTTGCGCCGACTGCGAGCCGCAAAGCGGC
>JAGAHK010000138.1 GCA_017627115.1 Bacillota bacterium
AGCTAATAAAGAGTATACAATTAAGAGAGCCGGTAATAACAAAGCGGTAAACATTTATGCCGTCAAATTCACACAGCTTCTTCCTTCTTTAGAGAGCAAAAATGATTATTATGCAAATATTAGCGATAACACTTACATCATCCACGCTCTTACCGAGAACGATCTTTCAAAAGATAGTTTAACCCTTTCTAAAAATAATGGCAACGCTGTCGACGAAACAATAACAACGGACAAAGTATACAAAACAATTAAGTTTTCCGATAACAGCACTATCACTGCAGGCGAAGGACAGTTTGAAGATTACGCAGCATTGTTTGCTGTTAAACTCCCCAACCTTATTGATGATACACAGACATATACCCTCGAATGGGAATTAAGCTGACAACAGGAGGAACAGAAAAAATGAAGAAATTTTCATACACGAAACCCGAGCTTAAAATAACAACATATTGCAGTGCCGATGTTATAACAGCAAGCACTTTGAGAACCAATTTAAAAGATGAAGATATTCAAACCCCTATCAATACAACAGGTATGTTAGGTTTCGGAACAAAATCATCAAACTGATATAAAAAAAGCGACTGTCGCAATGACAGTCGCTTTTTTCATGCCCTTTTGGGTTTGGAGATAAGGGCGGAAATTATTGTTTATGTTAGTAGTAGAGTTGCATTAGCCTTGGCTCCCCTTCTTTCAGGTTTGTTCTGACGGCGGCAAAGCTGTCGGGACTCTATGGCAAACCCGGCGCGGCTTGCTGCGACTGAAAGGTTTACGGCAACAATATACAACCGCAACTGTAAATTTCTCTCCCTCAAAAATTAATTATTGTCTATCCTCGTGATATATGATATAATAATATTTTGTAAACAATTATTTTTAATCGGTGAAAAATTTATGTCGGAGCAATCAACTCAAAAAGGCCGTATGGCCAAAGATACAATTATATATATGCTTGCAAAGGGCATAGAGGGCATTGTGGGCATTGCCACCATGTCGGTAATGACGGTTTTGTTTGTGCCTGCAATGATGGGGCATTATTCAACCGTAAACATTGCGATAACCACTATCGGTATGGTCTGCATACAGTGGCTTGTGCAGTCCGTTATGCGCTATATCAACAAATATCAGCTTGAAAAGAAAGAAACAAGCTTCTACACCACGGTTTTCCTTGCATGGGCAAAGTCTAACATAATGGGCATAGTCCTTACACCGCTGCTTGTTTTTGCGGCGATGTGTGTAATGCACCTGATATATATGCTTTTGGGCGGCAATTTTATCTGGGCTGCCAAATTTGCGTTTCCGATAATGGCGGAAAAACTCGGGCAGGTGGTCACGCCGCTGCTTCTGCTGCTTGCGGCATTGTGGTTTATCACATACAACACGGCACAGCTGGTCATTGCCATGCTTGCAGCACTGCGCAAAGCAAAACTCAACCTGCTTTTAAGTATGATAACCGTATGCGGCAGGCTTGCGCTGATGTACCTTTTCTGCAAACTCTGGGGCAGCCGTGTCGAATGGATATTTTTAAGCTATTTTATAACGGACGGCGTTGTGTCGCTCATAGGTCTTACAAATTTACGGGTGTTTAAATACCTCAATGCGAAAAACGGCTCAAAAGCCATCCAAAACGAACTTCGCAGCTACGGTATGCCGCTCATGGGCAATATGATAACCACTTCTGTTTTGAACAAGTCCGATATTTACATCATTTCGGGGCTTTTGGGCTTCGGTATGGCGGGCATATATCAGACCAACTACAGCCTTGTGGCGACTGCGTTCACCCTGCTTTCGGCAAGCGTTATGCGCGGCAGTTATCCTACCATTTTAAGAACGTGGAGCGAGGGCAAAAAGGAACTGACCGAGCGCCTTATCGGTGAGGCCGTGCGTTTTTACCTGCTTTTGAGTGTGCCTGCCGTGCTTGGTGTGGCATCTGTCAGCGATGTTGTGGCAAAAGCTCTTTTCGATGCAAAATATTTCGAGGGCAATACTATTATGTTCTGGGTGGCTCTGGGTATGATGTTTCTGGGGCTTACCGAATATTCTATAAAACATTGGGAACTTAATGCCGACACTATGGCAATATTCAAACGCTCGCTTATAGGCGGCATTGTCAATGTTGCTCTCAACCTTGTGTTTATCCGTGTTTTCGGCAGTTATTACGTTGCGGCGGTAACAACATTTATCGGCTTTTTCGTATATTTCCTGCTCGCACGCTTCGGCACGCGCAAATTTATGAAGTGGCATGTGCCGCTTTTAAGCTATGTGCGCATAATAGGCAGCGGTCTGTTGATGTTTGCGGTGCTTGTTGTGCTTAAAAATCACGGGCTTTCATTCGACAATATGAACAGTTTGTTCGCGGCTATGCACGGCGGTGCGGCTATGTCCGAAAAGTTTGTCAACCTTGTAAGGGTGCTGCTGCTTGTAGCGATAGGTGCGCTGCTTTACGGTATTCTGCTGCTGACATCGGGCGAGATAAAAAGCGAAGTAAAAGCAATAATCGCAAAAATACATTTGTAATATAACAGTTTTTTCGGAGGGTGGAGCTTAATGCGACACCC